>NZ_PJMS01000001.1:5787500-5982454 GCF_002846555.1 Aquimarina sp. MAR_2010_214 | reverse complement strand
AAGATAATGGAGTTCTGAAGATATTAGGGTACTTGGTAATGGAAGTTTGCCTCTAAAACTTCGTATCAAGTCAAAAAAGTTTTTGCGAAGTTCAGAATTTAATAAAACTGAAGATTTCATTTCTCCGTGAACATAACAAGCTTCTTCCTGATGAGAAGGAACAAGATGCTGTTGGTCTACAAAATTCCATAAATTAGTATATGAATTGAATTTTATAACATCTAATTTTTTTAATAATTCTAAACCTTCATATCCATAATTATGTAAATAGGTATGTTCGTAATGCGCTCCTTGAGAATAAAATACATTATTAATAGATAAAGCACTAGATGTGCCTCCTAAGCTTGAGTTTAATTCACAAACTATAAAATCATTTGATGATAAAGAACAGGCCGCAGCCATTCCTGATATTCCTCCTCCTACAACTAGTGTTTCTGTGGTTAATGTTGTAGTAACTGGTAACTGAACTGCAGATTTAACGAGATGCCCTGTAGCACTGTTTGAATCAATATGGATAGGGAAATTAGGTCTGGATTTGACCTCTCTATCTGATTTTTTGCAAGATGCGATAGTGATCAGTCCTCCACTAAGATATAAAAATTGACGTCTATCCATGAATGTCTCCTATAAAAATTTAGCCCATGTGCCATCTAAATAATATTTATAGAGTACAGGATTGCGAACCGTATTTACCTCTACGCTATCTATTTTGATTAAATCTTTGCCAAAAGAGGTCATCAAGTTCATGGATTCATTGGTGATCCATTCTACCTCTATATCATCAAAGGTCATATCCAAAAGCCGTTCTTTGAGTTTGCTTTTACTTTCGTGTTTAGATCCAATTACCCAGCCCCATTCTCCAAATGAATACACATGATTACGAATTGGAAGTGCATTAAAACCTGAATCACCTATTGTTTTTTCGATAGATCGAAATGCCTTAGTAGTATAATAAGGACTAACAGCTTGTGTAATAATATGCCCAAAAGGTCTTAATCTACGATGGCAAAGCCGATAAAATTCCTTGGTGTATACCCTGTTTAGATCAATGCTTTTAGGGTCTGGGAAATCCAGAATCATGACATCGTAGAATGCAGAAGTATTTTCTAAAAACTGAAATGCATCTTGATTAATTACCTTTACTTTGGGATCATAATATGCACTATCATTCATCGTTGTGAAAATCTCATTGGATTTTCCAATTTTTGTCATTTCAGGATCAATATCGACTAGTGTGATTTGTTGTACGTTTTTATATTTTAAGACTTCTCTGATAGCACAACCATCTCCAGCTCCAAGAATTAACACGTTACGAGGGTCTTTAGTAAGTTTCATTACCGGATGTACTAAAGGTTCATGATATAAAAATTCATCAAAAGTACAAAGTTGTTTGCTTGAGTTTAAATATAACCAATAATGTTCTTTCCATTGCGTAATTGTTATTTTTTGATAACGTGTTTGTTTAGAGAATACTACCTTGTCGTTATATCTTTCTTGTTCACCGTACAATACGATTTCATCTGCGTTATAACTTAAAAACAAAATGGTACATAATATAACAGGAATTGCAATGTTAAAGGATAATTTGTAAGAGGTATCCACATATTTGTTGAGTCTTACAAAAAGAGCAATCGCTACTAGGAAATTAATTCCTCCAAGGATAAAAGGAGTATGAGTTAACCCAAAAAAGGGAGTCCTACAAAGACAAAAAATAACCCACCAATAAGGCTACCATAGTAATCATTCTCCATTACACCGGCAATATTGGTTCTTAATTCTTCATTTTCTTCATTGATACGAGTTACTAATGGAATCTCCACACCAATTAATAATCCAATAGCAATACTAAAACTATATATAACCACTCCTATGTTTTCTGTCATTCCCATTAAGAAATAAGTAGTGAGAGCAGCTGTAGAAGTGAGTAATGATAATAAAAGTTCTGCAATTAGGAATTTTTCTAAAATTTTAGTGGTAAAAAATGTACTCAATCTACTTCCTACTCCCATAGAAAATAACATGATCGAAAGTATCATCGTCCATTGAAACACAGAATCTCCAAGGAAATAAGTAGCTAAGGTTGATAGGATATATTCTGCAACAATCCCAGACAGTCCTGTAGCAAATAGTGCTAGTTTAAGGATTCTAGACTTTTTTTGTGACAATTTATGTATTATTAGGATTTACAATCGTGCTCTTATAGTCGTTTCAAAATTACATAGAAAAAAATGAAAGAAAGTAGACTACTATGATTAACTTATCTAAAGTATAAAGAATACAAAATTTAGCATATAATATAGTAGTAATTTAATTAAATGTTTAGTTTTGAACTTATATCTTATATATAATTCCCATAGATTAATTATCTAGGAATCGGTTAGGTCAGCGAGAAGTATTTTAATTCAAACTTACTTTTTTAGTTTCGAATCAAAACTCAAAGAATTAATCCTAATAACATTATGTTTATTTAAAACTATGACGAACGAAATATTTGGAGCACATTATTTTCATGTAAAAAATCAAGAAATATTTGAGAGTGATCTAAATCAGCTTTATTTTTTTACTTCCTATATAGGGTTGCAAAAAATAAAAGTAGAAAAGGGAGATTGTGTTTATTATTTTGATAGTGAGTTAAAAGAGGTAAAAGTACAGAAAGGACCTTGTACAATAAATTCAAAATATTTAGCAACTGTAATCAGAGGGTATATGCACCCTAATGCTAGTTTTTCTTTAGAAGGAGTTACTACGCTACCTTATGTTAATGGATGTTCTACGAAACAATTGTTTCCTCCTATAAGGTTAGGAGACCCTACATTACAATACCTTAAGATGCCTCCTTTTAGCAAAGAACAAGAGCATCATATTCATTCAACCTTTCGGGTTGTTCTAATCGTAGAAGGGGTAGGAAAAAGTATTGTGGGAATAGAAAACAGAAATATAGTAACAGATTTAGAACCGGGTTCGGTATGTATATTAGAACCAATGTGCCCACATCATTTTGAAACGGATACTGAAAAACCATTAATAGCAATACCCTTGCATATTTATTCCTCAGTAGGTGCGTTAGAAAAAAATCACCCAATGTTTAACGGTACTGTAATGATATAACAAATGGAAAATGAAAAAATAGATAAAATCATTATTGATTTCTTAGAAGAATTCAATCACATGTGTACGACTACCAGAAAAGATTTTTTAATACGAGAAAGAATTGTTACCTATGAGCATAGTTCTTCAGTTAAAAGATATAACATTACTCACCAAATAAGAAGAAAAAAGAATGAGTGGCTTATAGAAGGAGTTAGTACTGTTTTTTGGATTTTTAAAAAAAGATTTCCTTTATTAAGAATTAATCGTATCAATGATAAGATTCGTTTTACAGGGGTGTTTACATCTTCATTTTTAGATTTTGATATAACACTTATTGAAAGTCAATTAAAAGAATATTTAGAAATTTGTAAAAAACAACCTGAAGATGTCTTTGCCAAATCTTGATAGTCAGGTGTATTATTTGTCCAAAAAACAATTGTTTCGCAATCGTTTATGGAAAAAAAAAGTAAACCCTGTATATTTAAAAAGCTGTGAATTTTTTGGAACAATATTAATAGATCGTACAGAAACTATTGATTCGGGAATTGATTTTAGAATTATAGATAAAATACCGGATGAGTCTAATACCGATTTAACTTTTGATGAGGTATGTAGAATCAGAGCAACTAAGATTACTAGTTCTACAAAAGGCAAATTAAAAGTATTGTGGTCAGGTGGAATAGATTCTACTGTTGCTTTAATTTCATTAATCCTAGAATTAACGGATACAGATGATATCGATAGGCTACAAATAGTATTGTCTAAAGAATCTATTATTGAATACCCCAAATTTTTTAATGATATCATAAAAGATAAAGGCTAAGTTCTAATTAGAATATGTTTTATCTTTACTTTATAAAAACGGAGAAATGATACCAGAAGATTTTAGAGATTTTTTCATTAGTTCATCGGCTTTGGTTCAATCAGAAATTGTTTCCACATTATTGGAGATCTCTACTGAGGGTTCAGCCCTGATTGATAGCAATCAGAGTAAAGCCATAAGCTGTCCTCATTGTAAGTGCAATAAAATTAAGGCTAATGGTAAGCTCAAAGGAGTACAGCGCTATGTTTGTAATACTTGTCATAAAAACTTTAGTGAAACTACCGGTAAGTTCTGGTACAACCTCAAGAAGAAAGACAAAGTTAATCGTTATTTATTCTGTTTACTCTCTGGATATAGTATTCGCAAGAGTGCCAAAGAAACAGGGATTTCTATTCAGACTTCTTTTGATTGGAGGCACAAATTACTTGTCTCCTTTGGGAGCGTAAGTGTGGATGAATTCCAAGGAATCCTAGAGAGTGATGATCTTTTCTTTGCTTACTCTGAAAAAGGGAATCGAAATTTGGATCGTCCTGCTAGAAAACGTGGCGCAAAGGCAAGTAAAGCTGGTCTCAGTAATGAAAAAGTAGCTGTGATAGCCAGTTGTGACCGATCAGGGAACAAAGATTTCAAAGTAGCTACCAGAGGTCGCATTAGTAAAAGTGACTTGGAGACTATATTACAAGGGAAGTTGGCTAAAGTAGAAACCCTTTGTAGCGACAGTCACAGAAGCTATACTGCATTTGCAAAAGACAAGAAGGTAGCACACAAAAAATTTAATGCTTCGAAGGGTCAAAGAGCTGTTGACAAAATATATCACGTACAAAATGTGAATAATATGGATATGCGTCTAAGGAAATTTATGGAGCCCTTCAATGGAGTGGCAACAAAATACCTTCAGAATTATCTGAATTGGTTTTTAGTCTTAGAAAAAATAAAAAATTCAACCAGTAAAATGGCAACCGTAGCAGCTATAGCCTTTGCTTCCAATACTGCCTGGATGGAATTTAAAAACATAGTAGTAAATAATATGCTTTTTAGAACTTAGCCAAGATAAACTGAATTATGAAATCATTCAGACCACTATTATAGATCATATTGCACAAGACGAAATTATTATATCTGGGGAGCACGGCGATCAACTTTTTGGAAGCGATAAACTTAAATACTCAATTATTACCGGAGATGCTTTTAGTCCATATCCTGAAATTTTAGATTTTGTTATCACCAGAAAACTGGGGACTTATAAATATACAAGTAAAATTATTGACTTTATAGAACCTCAACTCAAGAAATCTCCAATTGAAATAATAACACTATTTGATTATTTATGGTGGTTGAATTTTTCTTTGAAATGGCAAACTGTTTCTATGAGATTAACTCATGGAATTAATCGTCATCATTATGATTTAGAATCAACAGTATTTCATTTTTTCAAAAGCACAAATTTTCAAAAGTGGTCGATGAGTAATCATAACTGTAAAATAAAAAAAGAATGGAATTCATATAAATATGTTGCTAAAGAGTATATTTATAAGTTTCATCAGGACGATTTTTATTTGATCAAAAAAGAAAAAGAGCAATCACTAAAAGAGGTACTTGTTAATAAAAATGCAAATTTTAATCTTTTAAATTATTTCAAAAAAGATAAAAGAGTTAATGAAACTGTGGATGATGATGTGATAATAAAGGTATAGTGAAATATTGTTATTTGTGGTGTTTTGTTGACTTTAAAATTTGTATAACACTTATAAGTAGTTGGTTGAGTGATCTGTGAATCATTCTCATAACCCGAAGGCCACAGAGCCTATGCTAGAGTTGATTCAGTATTCGAGTTCTGTTCTCGCCACAAAGAAAAAATTCATATAAATGTGAGGCTTTTTTTTCTAAAAAAATGGAGATCAATCTCAATTATTGCATTTATACAAATATCCTGGTTCATCTAAAAGAGGAGATTTTTTCTTTCTTAATTTAGATCAGTTTCGAATTAACTACAAATCAATTAACTTTCCTTAAAATGAGTTATCTTTATCATATACAAGATGATCGCAAAGTTAATATCTATAGTAATCTCGGGTTTAGTATTAACTCAAAGTTTCAATGTCGGTGTAAATGATATTGTACAATTAGATGAGTTAATGGAGCATGCCAAATTTCATGCAGATGAGTATGGTGATAATTTTGTTGTGTTCATTTCTAAGCATTATGGAGAGCTAAAACAAGTACATCATAAGGAGCATCAAGAAGAGAAAGAAGAGCATGAGCAACTTCCATTTCAACATCAAGGATCAACAAATTCTTTTTTGGCCTTAATCATCAATGACAATAAGAATGATCAGAATAAAATAGAAGAGCAGAAGAACTCTTCTACTACTTTTTTCTACCAATCCCCTGACTATAATTGTCATCTGTCAGGAATCTTTCAGCCACCACGGCAAGCATAATTCATTTTATAAGTTTTATCTATTTAGACATCAGTGCATATACGCTGATGTAATCTTATTTATATTATTATGAGTTATGTTATCATATATTATCAATTTTAGTATTAGGAATAAATTTATTGTTCTTTTATTTACAACATTTATTATAGGATTTGGATTGTACTCCTTATCTCAAATTCCTATTGGTGCTGTCCCTGATGTCACGAATAATCAGGTACAAGTGATTACAACATCACGTAATCTTTCTACACAAGACATGGAGCAATTTATTACCTATCCTGTAGAATTAGAAATGGCAAATTTACCTGGTGTTGTAGAGATTCGTTCTGTTTCAAAATTTGGATTATCGGTAGTGACCATTGTTTTTGAAGATGATATGGGAACCTTTTTGCCAAGACAACTTATCGCCGAAAAAATAAAATCTGCATCAGAAAAAATTCCTGAAAACTTTGGGACACCAGAGATGGGACCTATTACCACAGGATTAGGAGAAATCTTTCAATACATTCTTGATGTACGACCAGAGTTCAAGGATAAGTACAATGCAGAAGAGTTAAGAACAATACAAGATTGGATAGTAAAACGGCAACTCTCTGGTATTCCCGGTGTCGTTGAAGTTAATACCTGGGGTGGTTTCTTAAAACAATATGAAGTTGCTATTAATACCGAAAAACTTAATGCAATGAATATCACAGTGCATGATATTTTTAAGGCATTAGAAATGAATAATAGTGTTTCAGGTGGTGGTTATATCGAGAAAGTTAATCAAGCATTTTTTATTCGTGGAGAAGGTCTTGTTTCCTCTTTGAGCGACATCAATAATATCGTTGTCAAAAATGAAGATGGTTTACCAGTCTATATTAAAGATGTTGCAAAAGTAGGTTTCGGAAGCGCTACTCGCTTTGGAGCAATAACGGGTAATGGTGAAGGGGAAAAAGTCTTGGGACAAGTTATGATGCTTAAAGATGCAAATTCCAAAAAAGTAATTGAAGCTGTAAAAAAGCGGGTTGCAGAAATCTCTAAATCATTACCAGAAGGAGTTTATATCAATGCCTTTCTTGATCGAAGTGAACTGATCGCTAAAACAACTTTTACCGTTTCTGAGAACTTAATTCTTGGATGTTTGATTGTAATTTTTGTAGTTGTCTTACTATTAGGGAATTTTCGCTCTGGACTAGTAGTAGCATCGGTTATTCCATTGTGTTTGCTTTTTGCATTATCTTTAATGTACATCTTTGGGGTGGATGCCAATTTGATGAGTCTAGGAGCTATAGATTTTGGAATCATAATAGACGGTGCCGTCATTATAGTAGAGTTTATTGCCTTTCGAATTACACAAAAGAAAGATGAAATTAACGCTTGTTCGAAAGTTGAACAACAACACCTAAAAGATGAAATTACATCTTCTGGAGCTTCAAAAATGATGAATTCAGCCATTTTTGGACAGCTCATTATTTTGATAGTTTTTATCCCAATTCTTTCATTAAGCGGTGTCGAAGGCAAGATGTTCAAGCCTATGGCACTAACATTTAGTTTTGCACTTATCGGAGCCATGATTTTATGTTTTACATATGTTCCAGTAGTGGCATCTATATTCTTGAAACCATCAAAAGCTACTGATAAAAATATCTCAGTACGATTAATGAAATGGATTAATAAAATGTATGAGCCAATTATTCATTGGGCGTTACAAAGTAAAAAGTTAGTCTTAGGAATCGCCGTTGCACTTTTGGTTATTTCATTCTATTTGTATACCGCTATGGGTAGCGAATTTGTGCCCACTTTGGATGAAGGTGACTTTGTAATTCAGCCCGTTTTAAAAACAGGAACATCATTAAGTAATACGGTAGAAATCACTACAGAAATTGAGAAGATACTTCTAAAAGAGTTTCCAGAAGTAAAACAGGTGGTCACGCGTATTGGTGCTGCCGAAGTACCTACAGACCCAATGTCTATGGAAGAAAGTGATGTGATTATCGTACTAAAACCTAAAAAAGAATGGACGTCTGCTTCATCTAAAGATGAACTGGCAGATAAATTTAAAGAGGCACTAGCGGTTATTCCTGGAATGGAAGTTGAATTTACGCAACCTATCGAAATGCGATTTAATGAATTGATTACAGGAGTACGTGCAGATATCGCAATTAAGATTTTTGGAGATGATTTAGAAGTGCTGGCCAAAAAAGGAAGCGAGATTGGTACTTTAATTGAAAACGTACCTGGAGCAGCAGATATTTCTGTAGAAAAAATTGCAGGATTGCCAGAGATGAACGTGCGATACAACCGGGCTAAAATTGCCAGATATGGACTTAATATTCAAGAGTTGAATGATATGGTCTCGATGGGGTTTGCAGGAAAATCTGTAGGTAGTGTTTTTGAAGGTGAAAAGCGTTTTGACCTAGTCGTGAGATTGGATAAACAAAAACGTCAAGATATCGATAATCTCAAAAACCTATATGTAGATCTACCTTCTAACGGGAAAATTCCGTTGAGTGAATTGGCAGATATTAGCTATGAAAAAGGAGCTGCAAAAATATCTCGTGATGATACCAGACGCAGAATAGTAGTAGGTATTAATGTTCGTAACCGTGACCTTCAATCGGTGGTAGATGATGTGCAAGAATTAATAAACCAAAATGTGAAATTACCAGTCGGGTATTCTATTACATATGGGGGACAGTTTGAAAATTTGCAGAGCGCAAAATCAAGATTGATGGTTGCAGTACCTATCGCATTGATCTTAATATTTGTGCTTTTATACTTTGCATTCAAATCGGTTAAGGAAGCTTTAATGATTTACTCTGCAATTCCGCTCGCGGCAGTAGGAGGTGTTTTATTATTGTGGCTTCGTGATTTGCCATTTAGTATATCGGCAGGAGTTGGTTTTATTGCACTGTTTGGTATTGCCGTGCTTAACGGGATTGTACTTATTGAGCACTTCAAAGAATTACAAAAGGAAGGTTTTGAAAGTATAGAAACCTTAATAATACAAGGAACAAAAGATAGACTACGCGCAGTATTGTTAACTGCATCGGCAGCAGCATTGGGATTCTTGCCAATGGCAATTTCAACCAATGCAGGGGCCGAAGTACAACGACCATTAGCGACAGTGGTTATAGGAGGCTTAATTACAGCTACACTTCTAACTTTAATAGTGTTGCCAGTACTCTACGCATATCTAAAAACATCTCGTAAAAAGAAAAAAAGTTCTAATAAAATTACAATGGTAGGTTTGAGTATTGTTGCAGTATTGTTGTCTATGAATGCAAAAGCACAGCAAAAACCTATGACGCTGCAAGAATTAATTCCTCTGGCTGTAGAAAATAATACAGAATTGAAAGCTAGTGAATTACAGGTAAAACAATCTGATGCCTTAATAAATAGTGCATTTAGTTTTGATAAAACACAGATTTATTATGAGTTTGATGAAAATAATTTGGCAGTAAACAATGAACCTTTACAAGTGTTTGGTATTCAGCAAAACTTTAGATTTCCAACGGTTTATTTTTCTGAAAAGAGAGTTAATAAAGCACGTTACGGAGTTGCTTCAAGTTCTTATGAAATTAAGAAAAAGGGCATAGAACGTAAACTAACAGCTACTTATTACCAATATCAAATCACTAAAGAAAAAGAAGAAGTTTATAAAAGATTAGATAGTTTCTATACAAACTTCTCTAAAGTAGCCACGAGACGTTTTGAGCTTGGCGAAACCAATTATCTGGAGAAAATCACGGCAGCATCTAAGCAAAAACAAATCAATCTTAAATATGCACAAGCACAAAAAGATGTTACACTAGCGTATGGAAGGTTATTAAAGATAATTCAAATAGATACTATTACTGTTTCTAACGAAGCTTCTCTTAAAGTAACGATGAATGTTTTAGATATTAATGGAAGTGCAGAAATGGGGTACTATCAAAATAGAATCTCATTATTTAGGGCAGAGCGTCATTTTGAAAAGCAAAAACTACTGCCTGATATAAACTTAAACTATTTTCAAGGAACAAATTCAGAATTAAACGGAAATCTTTATGGATATCAATTAGGCCTGAAAATACCAATACTTTTTGGTGGACAATCCTCTCGAGTTAGAGCTTCTAGAATTGCAGAAGATATAGCGGTAACAGAATCTAATGAATATGAAATTCAGCTAAACGCAAAATTTAATGCATTACAAGTAGAGCTAGCCCAGCTTCAAAAAGCATTAAATTACTATGAGAATGAAGGTAAAATGCTTTCAGAAGAAATTTTAAAAACAGCGAATGGTAGTTTTAAGAATGGAGAGATTGATTTCTATCAATATATCCAAAGTCTGGAAAGTGCTTATGGAATAAAGTTGAGCTACCTGGATAAACTTAACGAATACAATCAGACCATTATCGCTATTAATTACCTAACTCTATAAATACAACGTAATGAAACGTAACATATATAAAATAGTAATATTAATTTTTGTCTTTATCCTATGCAGTTGTAGTGAAAAAAACAAACAACAAATAGAAATTGAAAATAGAACGATGATGGATGATCGCATCCAAATAACTCAAGCACAGTTTGAACAAAGTAAAATGGCATTGGGAAGCCTTGAAGAAAAGGAATTTCCTACTGTTGTTAATGTTAATGGGATGATAGATGTGCCGCCAGAAAATAGAGCTGTTGTAAATGCTACCATGGGCGGTTATATTAAAACTACACCATTACTTATTGGAGATGAGGTACGCAAAGGTCAAGTACTGGTAACAATCGAAAATCCACAATTTTTGACCATACAACAACAGTATATGGAGGTCAATGAGCAACTTACCTATTTAAAAGCAGAATATGACAGACAAGTAACTATGAAGGCAGAAAATATAACATCTCATAAAAATTACCTGAAGGCAGAAAGTGAATACCGAACAGCAGTTGCGAGACACAAAGGCTTAGATAAGCAGCTAAGAATGCTTAATATCTCCCCGGCCAAAGTTCGAGAAGGATTACTTAGTTCTGTTGTAAGTATCTATGCGCCCATTTCTGGTAGTATAACAAAGGTTAATGTAACCAAGGGCGCGTATGTTTCACCAGCAACTTTAATTCTAGAGATTATCGACAATGACCATATTCATGTAGAACTTTCTGTTTTTGAAAAAGATATTATGAAGGTTAAGAAAGGGCAAGAAATCAATTTTAAAATCCCTGAAGCATCTACAAGTGTATACAAAGCAAAGGTACATCTTGTAGGTACTTCTATTGAGTCGAATAGAACGATTAAAGTACACGGACATTTGGAAGATGAGTCAGATCATAATTTTTTGACAGGAATGTTTGTAGAAGCTAGCATTGTTACAGATGCTGCTTTCGCGAAAGCGTTACCTGATGAAGCTATTGTAACTGTAGATGCTGTATCATATGTTCTTGTTTTAGATGAAAAACAAAAAGACATTTTTTATTTTAAGCAACAGGAAATTGATATAGAAACAAGATATGAAGGCTATAGTAGTATTAAAAGTTTAGAGGGTTTTAAACCGAATACACAATTCTTAGCCAAAGGGGCATTTAATTTAATAGGAGAATAGAGATAAAGTGAAAGTTACAAAGTAATCCAAGATTGTGGCAAAATACCATAATAAAAGTTTATAGAAAAGATGTACAAGGGTTAAAATGAAAATCGTAACATAAAGTTGGGCGTGGTTTTTAAAGAAACATTATTTATTTCATTTATTGTCGAGATCTGCTCACCATTAGAATTAGTGGTATTAACCGATGAGTAGGTTTTTCTCAATATATTTTTCCGACCATAAAGGTTAAGTATAGACAGTCCCAGCTTCCATCTTGGGGAATCATTTTTTTTAGACAGTTTGAACTCATAGAGTGCAGAAAAATCCAATCGATGGTAATCCGGCAATCGGTAATCATTATGAGTAGTGTACTTAATAAGAGTGATTTCGTTAAGTGTTTCAATTCCAGTTGGTTTTGAATATGGAATACCCGTTCGGTATTTCCAGCCTAGAGAAAATTGAAAATTGTTCCATTTGTAGGAGTGTGCCCAATTTAATGAGTGAGTAATGTCATTATTACCTTTGAAAGCAATTCCTTGGTTGAGTTTAGGAAATAAAAAATCGGTAGTTGAATGCGTATAGCTCAACCAAGTCGAATACTTGTTTATCTTCTTTTTCAATAATACATCAATACCTTTTGTAGTGCTTTCTCCTCTGGGTATAAAATTCAGATTTTCCGCATCCACAGACTCAAATCCTCTCGCAATGGAGGTTAACCCATCAACTTGTCTATGATATGCATCAATATCTAAAAGCCATCCATTTTTTGTAAACAAAAAACCTAAGGAATACTGATCACTTGTTAATATTGGAGAGCTATATTCTTCGGTTAATACCCAGACTTGACTTTCCAAACCAAAATTTCTGGTCTCCAATTCAAGGATTTGATTTACGGCTTGACTTTTAACTTCTGCAGATGCTTTTATTTTAAAATTCTTGCCTATAAATCGTTCTATATAAAGTCTGGGCTGTAATTTTGTTAATTTTGAATAGGTATAATGATTAGCTCGAAGTCCTATATCAAAATACCATTTATCTGGTTTAGAATAGTTCAGTTGACTATATAATGCATGGGTAGGGCTTTTTACGTTGTTGGTCAAATTAAAAAAACCACCTTGTGCGAAATCGTATGAAACTTGACTAACAAAATATTGGTATCCATTTGAGAAAGTGAGTTTGTTATTTAAATTCCAATCAGTATGGAAAATAGTGCCAAACTCCTTGATGTTATTTTCTTTAGATGATGAATAATTTTCTTCAAGAACTTGAATTTTTCCATTGTATGATAAATCATATTTGGAATAGTATAGTTGTGTTTTTGATAAAAAATTGTCATTCCAGTGTCGCTCCCAAGTAGTGTTGGTACCCAAGTTTTGAATACTCAACTGATCATTAGAATTAATCTCACGGTCGATGACTTTAAATCTATAATCCAGCTTGTTTTTAGTTAGGATATTAGAAATAGAGATATGATCTTTTTGAGATAATTGAGCAATCATTTTTAATGTAACATCTGTAAAATAAAAATCTTCTTCGTTTTGAGTAGAACCTGGTTCGAAATATGTTTGATTCTTAGTTATACTCGTATTCTGGTACACCTTTTTAGAAAAATTATTAAAAGTTGGAGTAGTAACGAAGTCATTAATAGATCTTCGACCAGATAAGAGTATCCCAAATTTCTTGGAAAAAGGAATTTTTAGATACAAGTCACCATGAGTCATATTCAGCCCAAAACCACCTTCGGTTTTGGTAGGCACCTCATCATCTGTACTAATATCTAAAACTCCAGAAACTCTATCTCCATATTGAGCTTTAGTACCGCTTTTATAGATTTTGGCATCTTTTGTGATATAGGGATTAAAAGCAGATATCGTCCCAAAAAAATGGTTAGAGTTATACATTTTTATACCATCCCAAAGAATTAGATTTTGATCCGGAGAACTACCCCTTATATATAGCTCTGAAGCTGTTTCGGAGGAGCTTTCTATTCCTGGGAGTAATTGTGTGCTTTGTAAGATATCTGGTTCAGAGAGACCTGATAAAATATCTAAGTCATTAGGATTGATTTTTATTGCTCCATCGAGTGTCTTTTCAATTCCTGAAGTAAGGTACTCATTTATTACAACTTCAGTTAATTGATAACTTTCTGGAACTAATTTATACGTTTCGCACTGGTTGTGATTGAGTTGTTTGACAGGCAATTCGATAGTTCTAAAACCAAGGAAAGAAATTTGAAGGGTATCTGATTCATTGATTTTATTTAGTTCAAAAAACCCTTCTGCATTAGAAATTGTTCCTTTATTTTTTAATTTGGTGATGACACTTGTACCTTGTAGAGAGGTGTTATTAACACCGTCTTTTATGTGTCCACAGATAGTTAAGGTATGATTCAGTTTAATCACATACCACCGTTCGTTAATTTTATCTACGATAACATTGAGTTGACTCTCAAGTTTAGATAATATTTGCCCTAAGTTTGATGCATTGATATGAAACGTAATTAATTTATCGCCAAAGGAAGTAGATTCATAACCGAATTTAACTTCATAAACTTTTTCCAAATCCATTAAAATATCATGTACCGGCTTATTGTCATAATTGAAAGATTGAATATCTTGTGCAGTTATGAGTATAGAAAACATGCCAAAAAATAAAACAAAAAGTGTTTTCATTTAGTCTTGAACAAGATCAATGGTGCTCTTGTTCTTAAATTGATACTTAATTTCTAATGATTCAAAAACTGTACGCAAGGCCGTTTCTAAATCGCTTTGTGTAAAACCTCCAGTATATCTTCGGTCTGTATTCACATCATTAAGATGTATAGTAATGCCATAGTGTTTTTCTAGTGCAATTACGACCTGTTGTATTGGAGCGTTATTAAATGTCGTTTCATCTTGTACCCAGGAAGGTTCTTGGATTTCAAAATTCCAATCTTCAAGCAAACCGTCAACGATCCGAATGCCTTGTCCTTTGGTTATGATTTTTTGTAGGTCATTTTCTTCCACCTTTACTTTTCCTTCATAGCAAACAACTTCAAAGATGTCTTTTTGTGAGTTTATAGTAAATTGGGTTCCTATAACTGTAACTTTTCCATTATCAGAATCAACGGTGAACGTAGATCCTTTGGTTACCTTAAAGTAGGCTTCCCCTTCTAAGATCAGTTTTCTTTCTGCTTCCCAGTTTTTCTTTTTGTGCTCGAGTTTTGATTTGGAATTAAGAATTACTTCCGAATTATCAGGGAGTGTTATGGCCAACTTTTCACCATATGTAGTTTTGTAATTCACGGTCTGAGAAAAGAAAAGAAAAGAGCCAATAAGCAAAGCTACAGAAGCTGCTGCTACGGTATATACCCATTTAGGAACAAGTTGTATAACCTTACCCTTTTTATTGATTTTTTCCTGGACTCCTTCAAAAACAGTTCCATTGTCATAAACAGGAACATCTAAGCTTTCGGTACCTTCTAAAATGGTTGCATACAGCTTATATTCCTTTGTTTTTTTGAAGTCTTCCTTCTCATCTTCAGATAAGTCTCCATTTGCCCATTTTGCTAAAAAATTATCAGCATCATTAAAATTTGCCATAACTCACTTTTTTAAATAGTCACCTAATTTTTCATGTAGCTCTTTAAGTGCTAAATGCATTCTCCGTTCTACCGCCTTTTGGGTAAGACCTATTATTTCGGCAATTTCCTTATACGTCTTTTTGTCTTTTCTACTTAACAAAAATACTTCTCTTTGCTTCACGGGTAATTCTGAAATGCTTTGCTGTAATTTCAACATAAATTCTTTTTCTTCAATCAAGAATTCTGGGCTTTGACCATCGATAAGAATAGGAGCTGCTTGTTGGTTATATTTTAAAATAACCTTTTTATGGTTGACCTCATTATAAAATGCATTTTGTGCTACTTTCATTACAAATGATTTTGCTTTTTCAAAAATAACTTTACTACAGTTCTTCCATAATTTGACGAATGCATCTTGGGTTATATCTTCCGCTTGTTGCATATCACCACATTTGTAGTAAATAAAGTTTCGGATAACCTCAGAATGATTATCAAAAATCATCTTAAAAGTTTTTTCCTCACAAACGGATTTTTTTTTGACATCCATCATTCAAAATTTCATTTTTTTAGCTAAAGATCTAGGTGCGCAATTGTTATGCCAAAAACTGATTTTTTTCATATTTATTGCTGTAATAATATGTTTTTCCTACATATTTTTCCCTTCTCCCTATATTTTTAAAAGAAAAAAAATGTTTGCCGACTTATTTTCTTAGAGGCAAATGTATGAATAAAAATAAAAAAGAAGTAGGGTAGAGTCAAAGTTAACTGTTGTGAGATAAAACGAATAGATTGTAAATTAAATTTCATAAAATGAGTTGGTTAGATGATAACTTCTTAATCTCTATCTTAATTATCCAATTACTAGTTACAGATATGGCTTTAGTCCTGATTTTTGTAGATTTTCGCAATGTTCAAAAAAAGAAGAAAAAAGCTTCAGATGTTACACTTAAAAAAATGGAAAAGGAGTTCAAAGAAATCAGGTGCGAACTAAGAGAAAAACGTCGAAATTTGGATCTTTCATATGGTTTAGTGAACGAATTTAAGAAAAGATTGATACGCCTAATGGAAGAGGAAAAACCTTTTAGGAATGCAGATTTGAAATTGGCGGATTTAGCATCCAAACTAGGCATTTCGACCCATCAGACTTCTCAGATTATCAACCAAAAATTTGGACAGAGTTTCAATACTTTCATAAATATGTACCGAATAACCGAAGCGATTAGAATTTTTAGATGTGGTACTTGTTCGAATTTTTACGATATACTGTTTGATGTAGGTTTTAATAATGAAGAAACATTTAATAAAGCATTTAAGAATTATACCAATAAAACTCCAATAGAATTTGGCACAGAAAATGATGTAATAATGAATTCCGGATTAAATCAGTTTTCATGATTTTTAGCTAAGTGGATTTACATCGTTTAGATGACCACCCTTATTAAAAAGGGTTTTCATTTATAGGAAGTCTATAAAATATAATAAATGGATAATTTTCTTTTCCATATATAAGAAAGTTGAACTGGTTGATCATTTGTTTTATCAAAAAAATATAGTTGGCAGATTGAACACTATAATAGCGAGTCAAATAAGTAGCTAGTCAACTATTACAAAGTAGTCTTATGCTATTTTGATTTGTGTTTTTTGGAATATAATAGTAAAAAGTAATGATGACATTTAATTTCAACTTATTCTCAAGTGATGGGAGCAGACGTATTACGAATCAAATAAACCAAAACAAAGTTCTTCTTCATTATTCTAAAAGATCTTGTAGGGGTATAGGCCCAGAATATGATCTATGGATTTTTACAGATGGAAAAGTTTTATACGAAGAAGTATATGAGAGTGAACACGGTAAAGAAATCATGGGGGTACTATCTCGAGAAGAAATCTATGATTTGACAATATTATTGAAAAAAGATTTAGATAGCTCTGAACATGTTAAAAATGTAAGAGGTTTTCCTGTAACAATTTTGAAATTTAAAGGAAGAGAACTGGAATACCATGCCTCGATAATCGATGGAGCGTTAAAAACGGTTGACAATAAGATAGAATACCTGTTAGGAAAATTACAGATGGGGATACCTGCTTTATTATGACACCATTCAAAATCCTTATTTTTCATATTTATTAGAACTTAAATATGATTCTGCAATAGTCTTATGAGTAACTTATTGATTTTCATAAGATTATTTTTTTATTTTTAATCAATATCTGGATTGAATTCAAGTGCAAATACATATATTTGCGCACTAATTTGGAAAATAAGCCAGAATTCATTATTTTTTGTATAACAAAATGAAACAGAATAGTATACATATGGCATTAAAATTGCGGTTTAATCTGTGTGATTATCGATGGATTAATGAAGTATCTCTGCAGAAGAGGACGCTATGTAACTATTTTAATCATTTTTTGAAGTGATATAACTTAAAAAACGAATATAAAATAGCAAGCGTCCAAGAAATTGGACGCTTTTTTTATTGGTTTTTTTTGATGTAAACGACATCAAAAGCATACAATCCGTTCGAAATAATAAAATCAATAAAGAGTAATAGTATAAAAAACACACTCAAATAATAATATGTTATAAAACAATCTAAAAAAAATAAGTAAAATTTTAAACGAATGCAGAAAAGCTAATTAGCACATAAAGAGTAAGTGATTGGAAAGCAAGTATCAGGTAGTTAGAAGATTGCCAAAATATCCAAAATCTGTTATAAAACGGACAGGGATTTCTTTGCTTAATTTTAAATTTAAGTAATTGATAATCAATGAATTATTGTTCTAAAATAGTTGTAGGATCCTAAAAAAATCCGTATCTTTGTATCTCAATACAAGCAATACATTATTTGTTCAGTTTTTAGAAAAATAATAATAATTGACTACGTAAAAAGATTGCGTAGTCGTACTGGACATTTGTATACTAAT
The DNA here is from genome assembly GCF_002846555.1 of Aquimarina sp. MAR_2010_214. Lineage (NCBI taxonomy): Bacteria > Pseudomonadati > Bacteroidota > Flavobacteriia > Flavobacteriales > Flavobacteriaceae > Aquimarina > Aquimarina sp. MAR_2010_214. The sequence continues at coordinate 5,964,073 of NZ_PJMS01000001.1, read as the reverse complement.
TAATAACCAAAAAATAAAACAATGAAGTATAATCAATATTCTAAAAAAGGACAGGAGGACAGAAAACATCTGTTAACCGATGCATTCGGAAGTGTCCTTGGAATGGGTTTATATACTTCGGTTGTTACCCCTCTTCCAAAAGTGATTACCGAATCAAATGGTGGCGAAAGACTGGAAGAAACACTTCAATTTATAAGTAAAAATTTCCGTGAAGTAGTAGTTAATGACAGTTTTGCTTCTTGTAAAGTATTTGTTTCATAAGCTTTATAAGAGTAATGATAATTTGTATAAGTGATTGAGTTCGCCTCCCGAGGCAAACTGAGCAATAGTTAGAAAAACATCGATTTCCTTTCAAGTAATAAATAATCATATTAGCAAGTGCTAATTTGAAGAACCAAGCAGGAATCAATCAAGTATCTAACGATGTAACATCTCTTATGAGCTAATTACATACTTTAACTGTTATTAACATCACCAACCAGTATTTTCTATAGTAATATAGTTTTTTTAGTGTTGTATGTAGTTTCTAGGACAAAAGCCTAGAAGCAAAGTATATATCTAAAAATCAACATCACAGTATAAGTATGCTTAACAAATTGTTAGGAATACAACTGGATTACATAGAGAATACCACAACTGACCCATCAAAAAATCCAAACTACAGTTCGCTGCTGCCCAAAAGGGAAAGTAGGGTATCGCGACTGTATTAGGATTTTACTTTCCCAAAACCAATCGATAATTCCCATAGGTAATGGGTGTGCAGTAGCATACCGATCTGGGGTTAATACCTATGGGCGTACCCTACACTTTGGAACACAAAAAAACTTAACATCATGAAAACTTTAAAATACATACTAATAGCCGTACTCCTGGGAGTTAACCTTGCTTCTTGTACGCCAGATGATAGCGTTAAAGAAAACGAAACCTTACAAACTGAGGTATTATGCACTAAAGGAGAAGATGAAGTAATCGAAGAAGGTGATATTTAATCTTAATCATTATAATTTAGTACTTTTGAGGGATGAAACGATATACGTTTACATCCCTCCTTTTTTTAGGTATAGTAATAAGCGTTTTTTTCAATTCTTGTAATCATAATGTTACCAATGATCCGATTGCTACTCAGGTAAGCAAAAAGATCGATTCTTTACATACCTATTATGACATTGCTTCAGATAATTCCAATGCCAAAGAAAAAAGATTAGAAACCATAAATAGCTTTCTACAAGGAACTAGGAAGCTGGAAATTGATTCTTTACGGCTTAAAGGGCTCTCATTATACGCCAAATTGCTGAATAAATATAAAAGCCCTGAAAAAGCAATGGAGCAATCTTATGTGTTATTACAGCTTGCTCAACAAAATCAAGATAGTGTTTATATAGGAACAGCATTGTATAAATTAGGGCTTTATAATAAAAAGCTTGATAATTACCTGGAAGCTTTTGGATATTATAATCAATCTTTTAAGATTTATAGAAATCTTAAGGATAGTATTAATGCAGGGAGGTGTTTGATGGCTATGTCTAATATTCAGATTGCTTTGGGGGATCATAATGCCAGTAAAACAACAGCTACAGATGGTTTAAAATATGTAGAGAATTCTTCTGAATACAAAATAATATCTGGACTGTATCATGGTATAGCCATATCTTTTAATCAATTAAAAAACCCTCAAAAAGCCTTCCTTTGGAACTCTAAAGTTCTAGGTTTACTTAACGATTCAATTGCAAAAAAGAAAGTAGGGATTCACCTCTTACCAGTTTTTAAAAACACTCGTGCAAATATTTTAGCAGAGCAAAAAAAATATGAAGAAAGTATTGCTATTTTACAATCCTTACTAAAAGATGAGAGCGTAATAAAAAAGCGAACACGATATGCTCAAATCCTAAGCAACCTGGGACATATTAAATTTCTTCAAGACCCTAATAACTCTGAAAGTGAAACTATGTTGTTGGAAGCACTCAGTATCAGGCAACAAGAAAAAAACGTATTCGGTTTATTTGCAAGCAACATACATCTCACTAAATATTATACAAATAAAGACTTAGGAAAAGCAAAATACCATGCTCATGAAGCCTATCATAGTATAAAAGATTTTGGAGATTATGAGGCATTATTAGAAGTGTTAACCTTGATTACCAAATTAGATCCAGAGTCTCTAGAGGACCATCAACGCTTTAAAGAGGCTAGTCTTCAACTTATGGAACTTCGAAAAAAGACACGAGAAATCTATGCACCTACGCGATTTGAGAATGAAAACTTACTAAAGGAGAACGCAGAAAAAAACAGAAAAATATCAGAGGTTCGTAACGAAAATACAATCTATCTTCTGGGGATTTTGTTATTACTCACAGGTATTGGATTTATAGTCTATTTTTTTAGACAACAAATGCATTACCTTAATCAACAAAATAAAATAATACAGTTTGAAGCCAGTTACGAAACCGAAACTCGTATTTCTAAACAATTACATGATGAGCTAGGGAATGATATTTTCCAGTTGATGATGCAATATCAAAACGATCCTCATGATTCCCAAATAAAAGATAAACTCAACATTACCTACCTCAAAGCACGTGATATCTCTCGTGAAAACAATGAGTTCGAGACTGGGGAGACCTACCCAGAAGAATTGAATACTATGCTACAAAACTATACCCAAAAAGGGATTCAGTTAATCGTTATAGGATTTGATAGGATCGATTGGGATGAGGTGGATAAAACCATAAAAATAACGGTGTACAGGGTGCTACAGGAATTGATGACCAATATGCAGAAACATAGTCAAGCCAGTCTGGTTAAATTGAAATTTTCTAATACCAATGACACACTTACGATTAACTATTCTGATAACGGTGTAGGGATGACAGAGGAAGATGTAAAATCCAAAAATGGACTTCGAAATACAGAAAACCGTATTCGAGCTATACGAGGAACACTTATCTTTGACTCAGAAAAAGGCAAAGGTTTTAAAGCCGAAATACAAATCCCTAATTCTTAATCAATTTAGTAACCTGATTCGGTCTAAGCTAAAACGTTATAAAAAAGCGTCAATTCGAGTGGTTTTTCAGAATAAAATGGAGAAAAACTGTATCGAGAATAGCTTTTTTAAGCTAAAATCCTATTCTCGATACACTTCTCCTAAAGTCGAATCGAATTGACGTGATTTTCTTACGTCGAACTCAGGTTAGTAAGTACATAATCATTATTTCTACAAAGTATAACTGGTATAAGAGAAAAGAAAATAAAAACTTTCGGATGCTAGTGAAAGGATATCATTATTTTTATCTTATAAAATACGATTCATGTTTCGAAGTCTTTTCAACATTATTTGTATATCACTTTTTCTTTGTTTGGTTTCTTGTGACGATCAAAATCAAACAGATAAGGATATAAAGAGTATATCTGATCAAATTGATTCTTATATTGAAAAAGCAAAAGATAAGAATAGAACAAATCAACAAAGAAAAAATAGCTTAGAAGAAGCCTATAAAGTTTCTTCTGCGCTTAATAACAGTTCTTTTAAAATAAGTAGACTTCAAAACATTTCTTATGTGTATTATGATTTAAAAGATTTAAGACATTATAAATTACTGAATGAAGAGGTCTTAGGTATAGCTCATACAATTGATGATTCCTTAAATATAGCGAAATCATATTTTTATTTAGGGATTTATTATAGAAGCTCTAAATCAGATGTTGCTTTCAAAAATTTTCACAAAGCTGAAAATATATATGCTTTAATGTTAAAAAACGGAAAAAATTTAAATACTATTTCTTTCGATTATGGTAAAGTACTAATTGACTTAGCGCATATTTTAAGAAAGGCAAAAGATTATACTAAAAGTGAATCTTTAACTATTAAAGCAATTGAAAGTTTTGAGCTTGCCGAAAATGATTGGTATATTCCAATGTGTTATACTAATTTAGGAATTATAGCAAAGCACCTAGAACAATATGATGATGCTATTGATTACTATCTAAAAGCTATTAAATATGCTAAAGGAACCGATAAAGAGGTATTACAAAAAGTATTATCTTATAATAACATAGGTACGGTTTATAAATCACAACAAAAGTATGATCAAGCAAAAGGATATTATCATAAGGGATTATCATATACAGAGTTTTTAAATAAGAACCCTAGACGACATTCTCTATTACTAGATAATTTGGCATATGTTAATTTTCTATCCAAGGATACCGCTGATATCCCTAATCTTTTTTATAAAGCATTAAAAATTAGAGATAGTATCGATGATAAGTTTGGTATAGCAACCAATACCTTGCATCTAGCAGAATACTATCAATTTATACAAGAAGATAGTATCGCTAAGGTGTACGCAGAACGATCCCGTGATGTGTCATTAGTTTTACAAAATAATGGAGAATTATTACAGAGTTATAAACTATTGTCAGAAATATGGAGTGGTGATAAGGGGTTGGAGTATGCAAATAAATATATGCAACTCAATGATAGTATAATAAAAAGAGAAAGAATATACAGAGATAAGTTTGCAAGAATTCGATTTGAAACCAAAGAAAAAGAACAACAAATCATTGAAGTTCAGAACAAAAATACAATCTATCTCCTTGGAATATTACTATTACTAACAAGTATTGGATTCGTTATCTACTTTTTTAGACAGCGAACACGGTACTTAGGTCAACAAAACAAAATAATACAGTTTGAAGCCAGCTACGAAACCGAAACTCGTATTTCTAAACAATTGCATGATGAGTTAGGGAATGATATTTTCCAGTTGATGATGCAATATCAAAATGACCCCCACGACTCTCAAATAAAAGATAAACTCAACATTACCTACCTTAAAGCACGTGATATCTCTCGTGAAAACAATGAGTTCGAGACTGGGGAGACCTACCCAGAAGAATTGAATAATATACTACAAAACTATACCCAAAAAGGGATTCAGTTAATCGTTATAGGATTTGATAGGATCGATTGGGATGAGGTGGATAAAACCATAAAAATAACGGTATACAGAGTGCTACAGGAATTGATGACCAATATGCAGAAACATAGTCAAGCCAGTCTGGTTAAATTGAAATTTTCTAATACCAATGACACACTCACGATTAACTATTCTGATAATGGTGTAGGGATGACAGAGGAAGATGTAAAATCCAAAAATGGACTTCGAAATACAGAAAACCGTATTCGAGCTATACGAGGAACACTTATCTTTGACTCAGAAAAAGGCAAAGGTTTTAAAGCCGAAATACAAATCCCTAATTAAAAAATTAGCAAAATGTTTACTAAAGTATTGGTAGCAGAAGACTATGAAATTGCCAATCAAGGCATTATAAAAGTGCTGAATGATAAAATTGGAATCTATAATATTGAAGAAGCTAAGTACTGTGATGATGCCTATCTAAAATTTAGAAAAGCGCATAATGATCAGGAAGTATTTGAATTATTGATCACAGATCTTTCATTTAGAGAAGGTCATAAAATCCAAACCAGAACCTCAGGCATCGAACTCATAAAAGATATAAGAAGTATACAACCGGATATCAAAGTGATTGTATACTCTCAGGAAAACAGACCAGACAAAATTAATATGCTATTCGAAAAACTTAATATCAATGGATATGTTTGTAAAGGTCAGGAGGCAATACAAGAATTAGTAGCTTGTGTGCAAAGAGTGTATCAAGGCAATACGGTTTGGCCACCAGAAATTACTAATAATTCTAATGCTAATACAATGATTCACCTGGATGATTTGGATATGATGCTACTAGAAGAATTATCACAAGGATATACCAAAAAAGAAATCCGAATCAAGCTTAAAAAACAAAATATATCTCCAAATAGTGAGAGTGCTATTGATAAAAGAGTAAGTAAACTTTTTGATGACTTCAAAGCTAAAAATAGTACCCATCTGGTAGCTATTGTTAAAGATCTAGGGTTGTTGTAGTAACCCAAGTTCGACGTAAGCGATACTGTTTAAAAAAGCGTCAATTCTAGCCTGTACTGAGCTATGTCAAAGTATTGGATCGAATTGGCGTGATTTTCTTATATCGAATTCTGGTTATAGCAGTATATAAGGGGCTATCTAATTTTAACTAATTAAAACAAATTCTTAACATCTTCAAAAACAGTATGATGTGAATTTTTCTTTAAAAAAAACAGATGACATTACAGAAATCTGTAAGGACATATGACCTAGTCAATCTATGTTTGTATCATAAAGGCAAGTGAGCGATAAATGACAATGAGCTTATACCATTTGTTGTTTGAATTTACCAGAAAAGAAAATTAAGCATAGTTGGGGTACTACGGTTTATTTTCATTCTGAAAATGAGGTGAAAAAAGAACATTTTATCTCAGTAAATTCAAACAACAAATGGTATTATCTAAACCCTAAAAGATACAAATTCACTATAATGATGGATAAAGATCGAGTAATCATAGCTGGAATCATTGATGGGGACGAGAAAATACTAACATGTTTTTATAAAGAAAATATACGATACATCCAGGGATATATTCTTCGCAATAATGGAAACTCTGAAGATGTAGAAGATGTTTTTCAGGATGCATTAGTTGTACTATATCAAAAATTACGATCAGGTCTTTTGGAGTTGCGAGTACCCATAAAAACCTATTTTTATGGAATTTGTAAAAACTTATGGAGAAATCGATTAAAGAAAAAGAAAAAACTGATTATCAACGATGAGCAGTATGGTTTTAATGAGAGGGTTGGTGAATCCTTAATAGCCGATATTGAAAATCAAGAACGCGAGCATCTCTATAGAAAACACTTTCAAAAGTTAAGCACAGAGAATAAGAAACTATTATATCTTTTTTTTGAAGGAAAATCAATGAAAGAAATTTCAAAAATTACAGGATACTCTGAAGGGTATGCCAGAAAAAAGAAATTCGAAGCCAAAAAGAAATTATTAAAAATGATCGAAAAAGATCCAATGTATAGTGAACTAAAAATCATTTGCTAATTTAGATCATAAACACTTCCAAAACCTATACTTTCATAAAAATTAGTTAAACCAACTTCATTTAATAGTAATACTTTCATATATTTGCTTTTCTGAAATGGAAAGTTTACCGATACATATAACAATTAACCCGGAGTTATACACCAAAAACCCTGAATCCTCTGATCTGGGGAAGAAAATAGTACACACTAGTATCGAGATGATAAATGAGTTAGGCTTTGAATCTTTTACATTTAGAAAATTAGGAGTCGCTATAGGGTCTAATGAAAGTTCAATTTATCGTTATTTTGAAAGTAAACATGCATTATTGGTATATTTAATCAATTGGTATTGGAGTTGGATTGAGTATAAATTGGTTTTTGCAACGGCAAACATTACCTCTGCAAAAGATAAATTAAATACCGCAATCACACTGCTTACTCAGGAAGTAAAAGAAGACAACTCTTTTACTTTTATTAATGAAGTACTACTTAATAAAATTATCATTTCAGAATCTGCTAAAGCCTATTATACGAAGGATGTAGATGAAGAAAATAAAAAAGGTTTCTATAAAACTTATAAAAGAGTTGTACAAAGAGTGAGCGATATGGTTTTGGAGATAAATCCAAAATTTGAGTTTCCACATATGCTCATCTCAACAGTGATCGAAGGAGCACATCATCAACGTTATTTTTCTCAACACCTTCCTGCTTTAACCGATGTTGAAGAAGGGAAAAATAATGTAGTAAGATTTTATACTGATCTAGTACAAAAAACTATCGCTTAATGAAGTTATGCTGTACTAACATATTTAGCTATATAAAGTATTGCTCGTTTATCGTTGTACTTGTGAGTATGATGTTACAGTCAATAGTGGAGACGATTACACTTTTTACTAATGATAATATCGAATTAGTTGAAGTAGATTGGGAAGAAGATTCTGATGAAGAAGAAAAACAAGAAGATGATTGTAAGGACGAAAAAAATGAAGTTAAAATTTTGAATTCTTACGATCGTCATTTCATCTACGCTTCACAACGTTCTTGTTATCAGGTAATTCAGCTTTTATCTGATTTTGATCTCGAAATTCCCATCCCACCTCCCGAACAGGTGTAATTAAATTAGGATTCTACTTCTTAATCTGAATTCTTATCGTATATCAATCAAGTTCCATTACTAATGGAACTCATCAATTTACATAATAACATTATTAATTGATCAATGTTTTTGTGCCCAATGGGTATGGCATTTCTCAAATCAGTATAACTATGAATAATTCAAATTTATTTAAAAATCTTAAGGCCGATATTCCGGCCAGTATTGTCGTGTTTTTTGTAGCGTTACCTCTATGTTTAGGTATTGCTTTAGCAAGTGGAGCTCCTTTGTTTTCTGGCCTGATTGCCGGTATCGTAGGTGGTATCGTAGTGGGAGCCATGAGTGGATCCCAAATAGGTGTTAGTGGCCCTGCTGCAGGGCTTGCAGCAATTGTATTAACCGCAATTGGCGCATTAGGAGGGTATCAAAACTTCCTTTTGGCTGTCGTTTTGGGAGGTGTGATACAATTGGCATTTGGTTTCTTGAAAGCAGGAATTATAGGGTATTACTTTCCATCATCCGTAATTAAAGGAATGCTAACAGGAATAGGTATTATTATCATACTTAAACAAATACCACATTTCTTTGGATATGACGCAGATCCAGAAGGTGATTTTGCATTCTTCCAGATAGATGGTGAAAATACATTCTCAGGAATTTTAAGTGCAATTAATGCTATTAGTCCCGGAGCTACATTAATAGCAGTTATCGGCCTCGGAGTTCTTCTTTTATGGAGTAACGTACTTTCAAAAAAAGGGAAAATATTTCAACTTATTCAAGGGCCTTTGGTAGCAGTTGCTGCTGGGATTATATACTTTATAGTTACAGCAGGAAATAGTACTTGGGGAATCTCTACAGAACATTTGGTAAGTGTACCTGTACCAGAGGATGCATCTTCGTTCTTAGCGCAATTTAGTTTTCCAAATTTTGGAGCGATTACTAACCCACAAATATGGGTAACTGCCTTTACTATTGCTTTAGTGGCCAGTCTGGAAACCTTATTGTGTGTAGAGGCAACCGATAAGTTAGACCCTCGTAAGCGGGTAACACCTACTAATCGAGAATTACTGGCACAGGGTACAGGAAATATTATTTCTGGACTTATCGGAGGATTGCCGATTACCCAAGTAATTGTTCGTAGTTCAGCAAACATCCAATCAGGAGGGAAGTCCAAAATGGTAGCAATTTTACATGGATTCTTGTTGTTAATTTCTGTAATTTTAATACCAAGACTTTTAAATAAGATTCCACTATCTGTATTAGCTGCAATTCTTTTTATCGTTGGATATAAACTTGCAAAACCAGGATTATTTAAAACCATGTATCAATTAGGTTGGAAACAATTTGTTCCATTTATAGTTACGGTTACAGGTATTGTATTTACAGATCTTTTGGTAGGAATAGGGCTAGGCTTATTAGTAGGTATTGTAGTTATTTTGATAAAGAGTTTTCAAAACTCACATTTCTTACATATCGAAGATAAGAGTAACGGCAAGCATAAAATAAAGATGACATTAGCAGAAGAAGTAACATTTTTCAATAAAGGAGCTATTCTTAAAGAACTAGACAGCCTTCCCAGAGATACTTATTTAGAACTTGATGTTCGAAAAACAAGATATTTAGACAACGATATTGTTGAAATTCTTGAAGATTTTTCTGAAAAAGCAAGAAATAGAAATATTGATATTCAGCTTATTTCAGAAAGAGGTATAATAGAAAACCCAGATAGCTTTATTCAATTTTTTAGACTACGCCCTAAAAGCGCTTAAAATACAAGTATATGAAAACTAATATATTAAAATCAAAATATAGACTATTAGTATTAATTGACCAAACTAAATCCTCATATACAGCATTACGTAATGCTGTGAATTTGGCAAAGGTTATAGATGCTGGAATTGAGGTTTTTTATGTAAAACCACCAATGCAGGTTGTTCGATATGATAACCAAATAGCTGTAATGAGAACACTAGACGAAGAAAGAGTTGCTTCAAAAAAGGCAATGCAAAAATTAGTTGATACGGTATCAGATATAGAAAATATCCCTGTCATATACAGTTTTACCTTCGGAAATGTTATTACTGAAATACAAAATCACATTACCAAAACACAGCCAGATATTGTTGTTATTGGTAAACGAAAACCCAAAATAGTAAACTTTTTGGGAGATGGACTAACGTCTTATTTATTGAAGCATCACAAAGGAGGAATTCTTATTTCTGGAAGTGATAAAAACCTTACATCGTATCATAATGTATCTCTTGGTTTTCTTGATGATGTATCGATAAATAAAGAAGTTGAAATTGTTCAGGATTTAAAAAAGCGTACTCATAAACCTTTTAAGCTGTTTAAAATTAAGAAAACAGATTCTCGACTTAAAAAACCAACAGCCTTTTCGAAACCTAAAGAACAATCTATTGCAGAAAATACAGTAATTTTTGAGTTCGACGAAGGAATGGATAATAGTAGTAGCGTCTCAAAATATATTGAAAAAAATAAATTGGGACTGCTTTGTGTAAAACGAGAAACTAAACAAAAACTACGTAAATCAATTGGTTTCAACACTAAAATTCAGCAGACCATAAACAAAACAAATGTGCCGGTTCTTATATTGGCTAACTAAAAATAATAATTATGAAAGCACATACAAAAGAAACGCAAGATGCAATGACATCAAATAGTGCATTAAAAGCACTTGTAGAAGGAAACCAACGTTTTCAAAATAACCTGAAGGCGGATAGAAATTTATTGCAACAAGTAACCCAGACCGCAAATGGTCAATTTCCTTTCGCAACGATATTGAGTTGTATCGATTCTCGAGTATCATCAGAATTAATTTTTGATCAGGGTATGGGTGATATTTTTAGCATACGAATTGCAGGAAATTTTGTGAACGAAGATATCTTAGGTAGTATGGAGTTTGCCTGTAAATTGGCAGGAACAAAACTATTGGTGGTCTTGGGGCATACTGCCTGTGGTGCGGTTAAAGGAGCATGTGATCATGCTAGACTTGGAAATTTAACCGCCTTAATAAACAAAATAGAACCAGCAGTTGAAGCAGTTAAAGAACCAAAAGATGATGCCTTAAGAAACTCAAAAAATATCGATTTTGTAAATGAGGTTGCAGAAAAAAATGTAATCATGACCATTGATAATATTCGTTCTTCAAGTGAAGTCCTTGCCGAAATGGAAAATAATGGAGAAATAAAAATTGTTGGCGGAATGTATGACATTAAAACCGGTGGAGTAAAATTCTTTTAAATATGAAATTCGGTATCTAACAAGAATACTATACAAACATATCATAATTTGTTTTTTCCTTTAATCTATAATAGATAGTTTTGCTAGGAATCATTTTGATAAGAATATATGGCTTTAAACACACAAAAAATACCTGTAACCATTATTACAGGATTTTTGGGGTCTGGTAAAACGACTTTGATACATCAAATTGCTAAAAATGCAAACGGCAGACGATTAGCAATAATCGTTAATGAATTTGGAGAATTAGGAATGGATGGAGAAATTCTAAAAGGTAATGACTGTGGATGTGAAGAAGAAAATATATTAGAATTGAGTAATGGATGCCTTTGTTGTACAGTACAGGAGGAGTTTTTGCCTACCATGCTTCAATTGATGGAGCGTAAACAGGATATTGACCATATTATTATCGAAACTTCTGGATTAGCATTACCTAAGCCATTATTAAAAGCTTTTAACTGGCCTGATTTGAAACCACAAATTACTGTAGATGCTGTAATAACTGTGGTAGATTGTGTAGGGCAGGCCACAGGAGAAATATGTGACCGTGATAAAGTACAGTCGCAACGATTAGATGATGAAAACCTGGATCACGAATCCTCTATCGAAGAATTATTTGAAGATCAGCTTTCTTGTGCAGATTTGATTATAATGACCAAATCAGATTTAATTAATACAGAAGAATATAATCAAGTCAGCAATATTATTCAGAACCGTGTGGGTGACAACATTAAATTGATTTCTGCAGTAAAAGGTAATGTCCCTGCCGATGTATTATTAGGGATTGATGCTAAAGCTGAAGATCATGTAGATGACAAACATTCTCATCACGAAGAACATCATCACCATCATCATGATCACGATGAGCATGGGCATCATCATCACGACCACGATCACGATGATTCGATCAATTCTATTGTGATAGAAATCAAAGCACCTCATACTCCGCAAACTCTAATCAAAAATTTAAAGACACTGGTCGCAGAACACCATATTTACAGGATTAAAGGAATTATCCATGTGCCTGGTAAACCAATGCGTATGATTGTTCAGGGAGTTGCAGATCGATTTGAAAACTATTTTGATAGAAAATGGGTCGATGGAGAAATCAAGGCTACTCGATTAGTGATTATCGGAGAACAACTCGAAGAGCAAAAGATTCAAGAGATAGTAGAAGAAAAACTGATGGTAGGAGTATAACTATTCATTGACATGATTTCAGTATTAATTTAAAATTTTAATCCCTTGAAAATATATACACGTAAAGGAGATACAGGTAAAACTGGAGTCTTTGGAGGAAAAAGAGAATTTAAAGATTCTGCACGTATAGAATGTAACGGAGCTTTGGATGAAGCGAATTCTACTATTGGATTACTACGTGCAAAATTAGATAATGACCATGAGTGGCAACCAAATCTTCATAAAATCCAAAAAGACCTTATGGATATGATGTCACATCTCGCAAGGCCATCAGATTCTAAAAAAGAAAACCCTAACCCCAAACCTAAAGACGGAGCAGATTTTTGTGAACAATGGATGGATGATATGGAAGCTAATATTAGTTCTCCATCTGACTATTTTTTATTACCTGGAGGGAATGAAATTTCAGCATTATGTCATGTGTGCAGAACACAAATCAGAAGAGGTGAGCGTAGATTAGTTACCTTAATGCATGAAGATCCAGAATCTGTAGAAGAATATGTGGTTGCCTATATTAATAGATTATCAGACTTATTCTTCACCATGGCCAGAGCAGAAATGGATAAAGCCGGGGTAGCAGAAGAGAAATGGCAGTTGTTTTTATATAAAAGAAAAAAGAAAAGAACATAACGGTTTTGCATACAATTTATGGAATAGCTTTAGGACCAGGAGACCCAGAACTTCTTACACTTAAAGCACTACGAATATTAAAAGAAGTCGATCTTATTTTTTATCCGGGGTCTATTAGCAAAGATCAAAAAAAGAGCTTTGTATATCCTATATTGAAATATCACGGACTAGGACATAAAGAATTGAAAGGGTTTTTCCTAAATATGTCATACGACCGTAAAGAAGCTTCAGAAACATATGCAGCAACCGTAAAAGATATTGAAGAAGCCTATCGTTCTGGAAAAAAAATAGCGATTGTATGCGAAGGTGATATTAGCTTATATGCTTCTTTTTCGTATATATTAACAGCGCTTCAAGAATTGCAATTACCAGTATCTTTGGTGCCGGGAATTAATTCTTTTTCACTGGGCGCATCGCAACACCAAATACCATTAAGTTTACTTAATGATAAAATCGCTATCGTTCCGAGAGCAAAAAATATCGCAGAAATCTCTAAATACTTTTTAGAATTTGATACCGTGATATTAATGAAAATACGTTCTGGATGGAATGATTTTCGATCAGAATTAGTACAGAAAGATTGGAAATGTTATTATTGTGAACGTTTAGGAACCAATCAAGAATATATAACAACAGATTTAACCACTCTGACCAATAGAGAAATTCCATATTTCTCTTTATTAATTATCAAACAATGATCAAAGTTGTAGGGCTAGGCCCCGGGCATTCAAACTATATCATTCCGATGGCTACACAGGCAATTTCAGAAGCTTCAGTAATCATAGGATATCACTATTATTTTCAATTTATACAACATTTAGTACGTCCTGATGCCTTATGTATAGGTAAAGAGTTGAGTGAAGAAGAAAAAAGAGCAGAAATTGCAATACAACATGCTTTAGAAGGAGAACATGTTGTTGTTATTGGCTCTGGTGATGCCAGTATATATGCAATGGCATCTATTGTATACCAAAAAGTTGCAGAGCAAGAATTAGATATTCCCGTAGAAACGGTTCCGGGAATTTCGGCCTTTATTACTGCAGGTAGTAAATTAGGAGCTGTATTAGGACATGATTTTTGCTGTATTTCTTTATCTGATTTAATGACTCCATGGACCACAATAGAGAAACGTATCCATGCTGCGGCAATGGGAGATTTTGTAACAGGGCTATATAATCCTAAAAGTAAAAAACGCTATTGGCAATTGGGAGCGTTAAAAAATATTTATCTGAAATATAGACCGAAAACTACACCTGTAGCAATTTGTAAGCAATTAGGGAGAGAAGAAGAAGAGATTAAAATCACTACTTTAGAAGATTTAAATGTAGATGAGGTAGATATGTTTTGTGTGGTGTTAATAGGAAATAGTCAAACCTTTAGATATAAAGACCATCTCATTACTCCAAGAGGATATTTAAACAGAAAACCCGAAACCGGATTAGAAATACAACAAGCCAGCTTTAGGGAAATATTGGATAATATTCCACAAAATACATTAGAAAAGGGTGAATTATGGGCAGCTATACGATGTATTCACACTTCTGGTGATTTTGAATATATAAACTATCTGGAAACGTCTAAGCATGCAATTGCTACCTGGCATGATTACCTTATAAATGGAGGAACGATAGTAACCGATGTTACCATGGTAGCTGCAGGAATTACAAAAGCGTATACCGCTAAATATGGCAATCAGGTAATTTGTTTGTTAAACGATAAAGAATCTCTTCAGCTTGCTGAAAAAGAAGGATTAACACGAACACAGGCAGGAATAAAACGTGCTGCAAAAAAATATCCCAATGCATTATTTGTTATAGGAAATGCACCAACGGCATTAATTGAGATTGCAGATCAGATTCAAGCGGGAATATTATCCCCGACAGGAGTTATTGGGGCACCAGTAGGATTTATCAATGTAATTGAATCTAAAGAACGATTAAAAACAATATCGTATATTCCATACGCATTAATTACCGAAAAACGGGGAGGTAGTAATTTTGCAGCAGCCATTGTTAATGCAGCATTTACATTAGAAGAAGCTAAATTATAAGAACAAATGAAAGAGCATCCGCAACGTATATTTGACGATAAAGAGCAAACATTGCTCGAAGAGATAATAGCGCATCGCAGGGATGTTCGAGGGAATCGGTTTTTAAATACTCCCATATCTCAGGAATCAATTGATAGGATTATAGAAGCTGCATTGGCAGCCCCTTCGGTAGGGTTTTCACAGCCCTGGGAATTTGTATTGATCAGGGATCAAAAAACGAAGCAAGCCGTAAAAGAAACTTTTTCTGAAGAAACGGCACGTGCTGCAATTCAATTTACAGACGAAAAGCAAAAAGAATACATTAAGCTTAAACTAGAAGGGATTTTAGAATCTCCTTTAAATATGGCAGTGTTTTATAAACCTGCAGAAGGCCCTGTTTTGGGGCAGACAAGCATGCCTAACATGGGTAAATACAGTGTAGTTTGTGCAATACAAAATATGTGGCTCATGGCACGATCCTTAAATATAGGAATGGGATGGGTGAGTATTTTGGATCCCGAAAAAGTAAAACAAGTACTTGGAGCTCCAGAGAAAAACCAATTGATAGGATATTTATGCTTTGGGTATACCGACATGTTTTATAACCAACCCGAATTAGAACTAAAAAAATGGGATCGCAAAAAACTTCAAAAAGAAGTGGTTATCCAGGAAAAATATGGTTAGTTTTTTTTAAGCGCATACAATATATTGTAAGGCTTAATTTGAAATGCTTTTGTAAAGTAAATATACAAGTTTATTTTTTTGTAATTTTGTAAACATATAAATTTACATTTTTAATATTTTGTAAACTTAAATAATTACAATTGATGAGAAATAAGAAAAAACTTTTAATTGAGCAATTAGACCAAAAGTTGGAACCGTTTCAAAAAACAGAAATGGTACTGATGCCAAACAAAGGATGGATAAATACTATCCGTACAACCCTTAATATGACTATGGCTCAACTCGGAGCCAAACTAAATATTACTAGACAAGGTGTAAAAAGAATTGAAGAAAGTGAAGCCAAAGGTACAATATCAATCAATTCATTAAAAGAAGTAGCTGAAGCTATAGACTTTAAATTTGTATATGGATTTGTCCCAAAAGAAGGAACCATTGACAATCTGGTTAATTTAAAATCTGAAAAACTGGCTCGAAAGATTGTATTAAGAACTAATCAGAATATGAAATTAGAAAATCAAGGAATAAGCGATGAAAAAATTAATGAATCAATTACAGATTTGGCTAATGAAATAAAAAGAGAAATGAGAAAATCATTATGGGATTAAAATTAAAATATACAAATGGACAAACTCCTATAAATGAAGAAGAAAAAGAAGGTTTAAGAATAAAATCAATAACAACACAAAAAGAATTAGATGAATTTGAGCAGTTAAATATTGAAAAAGCAGTTGAATGGACTATTCATGCTAATTTGAAACCTGAAAAAATATTGTCAGAAAAGTTTATAAAAGATCTACATAAAAAGATGTATGGTGATATTTGGAAATGGGCAGGTGAGTTTAGGAAATCTGAGAAAAATATAGGAATAAAATGGACACAAATTGGAATAGAGTTAAAAAACCTTATTGATGACACAAAATATTGGATAGAAAACAAAACGTATTCCTCCGAAGAAATTTCAATTAGATTTAAACATAGAATTGTTACAATTCATTGTTTCCCTAATGGAAACGGAAGACATTCTAGAATGATGGCTGACATAATAATGGAATCTGTTTTTGGAGAAGAAATATTTACTTGGCATCAGTCAAATATGGTTAAAGCAGACGAAATAAGGAAAAACTACATAGCAACATTAAGAGAAGCCGATAATGGAAATATAAACCCTTTAATTGAATTTGCTCAAAACTAAAACCAACAATATACATTCATCTCAGGCAGGATGCAAACATATCATACAAAAGACGTTATACTATGACCTTCCATATTATAGGTATCGCAAATAAAACCCCGGATTTTACAACAGAACAACAACAGAACATTCTGGATACTCTTATTTTTAGTGGAGGAAAACGACACTATGAATTGGTCAAAGACCATCTTCCCAAAGATCATCAATGGATAGCTATTCAATCTCCGATGTGTCAGGTATTCGAGGCATATGAAAAAGCAGCAGTACCGATTATTGTTTTTGCTTCTGGAAACCCACTGTTTTATGGATTCTCGAATACATTGAAAAATAAGTACCCAGATGCAGAAATCATAACAACTCCCTATTTTAGTTCGATTCAATTATTGGCTAATGCAATGCGTTTGAATAGTAACCAGTTACAAACCGTGAGTGTGCATGGAAGAACCTGGGAAGCATTAGATGCTATCTTAATCCAACAAAAAGAATGTATAGGAGTACTTACAGATTCAGAAAAAAAACCAGCTACCATTGCAAAAAGACTATTGGAGTATGGATATGATAATTATGACATCATCGTAGGCGAAGATATAGAAGGAGAACAGGAAAAATTTCAGAAATTATCTTTATTGGAAGCTTCAACAATGAAGTTTCACTCACTGAATTGTGTTATACTAAAAAAAACAGCGCATCGTCAAATTGATTTTGGTATAAGCGACACTGATTTTAAAGGTTTACCTGGCAGGCCTAAAATGATTACCAAAATGCCTATTCGATTAATGACCTTGCATTATTTAGATATTCTTAATGTTGATATAGTATGGGATATCGGCTTTTGTACTGGATCTGTTAGTGTCGAGGCTAAATTAAAAAATGGGGATTTAGATATCATTGCTTTTGAAAAAAGGCCGGAGTGTGAGGCAATTATGATAGAAAACCAAAAACGTTTTGGAGCTCCTGGGATTCAAATTGTAATGGGAGATTTTTTTGAGCAGGATCTTACTCAATTTGCAAAACCTGAAGCAATTTTTATAGGTGGTCACGGCGGCAGATTAGAAGAGCTTTTTCTAAAGATCACTCCTATTTTACAATATGAAACCTGTATAGTGATCAATGCTGTAAAAGAAAGCTCGGTACAAGCTTTTAAAGCAGGTTGCAACAAAATAGGGTATACTATTGTAGAAGAATCCACATTCTCACTTGATGATTATAACCCAATTACAATGCTTAAAGCGATAAAAGTTAAGGTCTAAAACCAAATAGAAATCTATTTTTTTTCAGTATCTGGTTTTCTTGTTCTTAATCAAATTCACGGTTTCCAGTGTGTTCTTCACTTCATATAGTGTATACTTTTGTGTCTAAGTATTGGGAAAAGAACATGATTATGAAAAAAAATAAATTACTTAGTTTGCTGATAATAGGGGCAGTTGTTCTATATTCTTGTAAAAGGGATAGTGACATGCCCAAACTTGACACCGAACAGATAGAAATAGAAACAGAGATAGAAGAAACCAACAGGATTATAAGTACTATTTCTTCTGAAAAATTTCTTACAAATAATCTTATTTTAAAAATTATAGATACAAAAAACAGACCATTGACGAATGTTGAAATCATTATTGATAAAGCAACAAAAACTACTGATGATGATGGGTGTGTCACTTATGAAAATATTTTATTGAATGAAGATTATTGCCTAGGATCTGATACAAAAGACTTGATCGAATCACTCCCGGATACCCGTATAACACCATTTCTCATATTAGATTATCGTTATAGGCTTTAAAATCACTAGCACCTGTTTATAAAGCCTATTATATAGGGGATGTAAACAACAGAAAGTTTGTGTTAAACTCTATTACAGATCTAGAAAATAATTCATTTTAATCAAAACCTCTACCATATATGATCAATTTATGTAGGTTTGCCAAATGAAACGAGCATTAAAAAAATTCAACGTGTGAAAATAACTTCACTTGTAACTGGCGGAGCAGGATTTATAGGTTCGCATGTGGTTAATCATTTACTAAAACAAAATCACCAGGTTATCGTTTTAGATGATCTTTCGGGAGGAGATAAGGAAAATATAAACTCAGCAGCACTATTTTATGAAGGTTCGATACTAGACGTTACCTTAATACATACTCTTTTTGATAAGTATAAGTTCACCTATGTCTATCATTTGGCTGCTTATGCAGCTGAAGGATTAAGCCATTTTATTAGAAATTTCAACTATCAGAATAACCTGATCGGTAGTGTTAATTTGATTAACGCATCGGTAGTTCATGAAGTGAAATGTTTTGTTTTTACCTCTTCTATTGCAGTCTATGGGACAAATACATTGCCATTGGTAGAAACACAATTTCCGCAACCGGAAGATCCTTATGGAATAGCAAAGTATGCTGTAGAATTGGACCTGATAAATGCACAGAAGATGTTTGGTATGGATTATATTATTTTCAGACCTCATAATGTATACGGAAGACATCAAAATATAGGAGATAAATATCGTAATGTTGTTGGGATATTTATGAATCAAATTCTTGAAAATAAACCGTTAACCATTTTTGGAGATGGTAAGCAAACAAGAGCTTTTACACATATTGATGATATTGCACCTTATATTGCTAGTTCGGTAACAATACCCGAAGCACATAATACAGTTTTTAATATAGGAAATGATGCAGTATACTCTGTAAAAGAACTGGCAATAGCAGTAAGTAATGCAATGCAATCAGAACTAAATATAGAACAACTAGAAAAACGGGAAGAAGTGACTCATGCTTATGCTAATCATTCAAAATTTGATACCGTTTTTAATCCCAAAAAACATATAGATTTAGAAACCGGGCTTTTAGAAATGGCCAAATGGGTAAAGACTCATGGGTCTCGTTCTAGTAAAGAATTCCAAAACATTGAAATAACAAAAAAGCTGCCGAATTCCTGGAGAAAACCTTTAAGATAATGACAAATCAACCACTAGTTACTATTATAATGGCTGTTAAAGATACGGCTCCCTATTTGCGGGATTGCTTAGATTCTATTCTGGCGCAGACGTATCAAAACTGGGAACTTATTGCTGTAAATGATCATTCATCTGATGATAGTCCAAAAATTTTGCAGGAATATGCCGCAAAAGATTCCAGAATTCGATTTTTTAATAGTGATAGACCTAAGCTAATCCCAACACTACAAGTAGGATATGCCGAAACCAGAGGAACGTTAATCAACAGAATGGATTCTGATGATAAAATGCCAGCGTATAAAATAGAAGTTCTTGTAGAAGAATGGAGTAAACATGGAAAAGGAACTGTGATTGCAGGAGGAACTGAGCATTTTGTTGACGAAGGAGTTGTGGGTGATGGGTTTCTTAAATACGAAAAATGGCTTAATGAAGTTGCCAGAACAAGTACTCACTATCAAGAGATTTATAGAGAATGTGTGATCCCATCTCATTGTTGGTTACTACACAAAGAGGATTTTGATGCAGCAGGAGCTTTTGATCCGATTGTATACCCTGAAGATTATGACCTCTGTTTTCGATTTTATAGATTAGGTTTAACAATTGTAGGGATTGATAAAATTCTACATCACTGGAGAGATCGATCTGATAGAATTTCACGTACCTGGGAAGAATACAAAGACAATCGATATTTTGATCTCAAGCTACGCTTTTTCTATGAATTAGATAGAGATAAAACACGGCCTTTAGTGCTATGGGGCGCAGGGAAAAACGGAAAGGATATGGCCAAACTCTTACAATCTTATACTGATCAATTTCATTGGGTATGTGATAATGAGAGAAAAATAGGAAAGGACATCTATGGAGTACGATTAGGGCATTATGACGATATCAAAACGCTCGAGAATGCCCAGATAATTATTGTAGTAGCATCTCCAACAGGGAAAAAAGAAATAGAAGAATTACTCGTCTTATGGAATAAAAAACCGGTTGTTGATTTTTGGTTTTTTGCGTAACAAGTATGTATAATCTTACTAAACATTTTTTAAGACGTTAATAACCTAATATCTTTGTGTTGTAGAAGAATTTAATAGCTTTTTCAAAAACACATGTCAGAACACACTATAAAAGTTGCAATACTCTGCTTCACAGATCAAGGAGTATCTATTGCTAAAACCTTGCAAAAAGAATTTTATCGCTCTAAACTGTTTACAACAAGAACAGTAGAAACTAGTAAAGATATAAAGCAAATCAATTCGGTATCAGAGTTGATAGAAAACTCATTTCATAACTATGATGCATGGATTTTTGTCGGAGCATTAGGGATTTGTGTGCGTAGTATCGCTGCACATATCAAAGATAAGACAAGTGACCCTGCTGTGATTAATGTTGATGATCAGGGTAAATTTGTACAAGCCGTACTTAGCGGTCATATTGGCAAAGCCAATACACTTACAACTCAAATCAGTAGAATTCTTAATGCACAAGCTGTGTTATCTACATCTAGTGATTTGCAAAACCTATGGGCACTGGATACGCTAGCGGAAACCTATGGATGGAAAATGATGAGTTCTATTTCTACAAATGAGATTATATCATTGTTTGTGAATAGAAAATCTACAGCACTAGTGTTAAAAGTTAAGAATAAAGGAGTTCAACACCTGGAGAAAACCTGTCCGGATTTTGTAGATATTTATTATGATCAGAAAGATTTTGAACATAGCGACTATGAATTAATACTATATGTAGGTTATGAACTTATTGCTACAGAGACTCCTATTCTTTCCTTCTACCCTCCTTGTGTGGCTTTAGGTAGTGGGTGCGCAAAAGATATAGAGCCTCAACTACTCATGAAAGGATTAGAGTCTGCATTACGAGAACAACATATTGCTATAGAAAGTATTTACGCTATAGGATCTGCAACTATTAAGAATGAGGAACAAGCATATCTTGATTTTGCAGCGTATTATAATATTCCTTTTATGACCTATACAGGCGAAGAACTCAATACGATTACAGTTGCCAATCCTTCAGAAGTTGTAAAGAGAAAAGTAGGTGTTTATGGCGTTTCTGAAGCCGCTGCGGCATTAATAGCCGGTCAATCAACGTGGTTGGTCGAAAAAACAAAAGCGCTCACGCCGTCTGGTAAAAAATTCACCTATGCATTAAGTTTGTCGGCCAGATATGAGCGTAAAGCAAGTATTGCAATTGTGGGTGCTGGATCTGGAGATCCAGAATTATTAACCTTAAAAGGACAGTATATTCTAGAAAATGCAGACTGCATTTTATATGCCGGGAGTTTGGTGCCAGAAGCTTTGACACATATGGCAAAAGAAGGTGCATTGGTGCGTAATTCTGCATCGATGACCTTAGAAGAACAAATAATGATTATTGATCAATATTATAAACAAGGAAAATCTGTTGTGCGCTTGCATTCTGGAGACCCTTCTATATACGGAGCGATACAGGAGCAGATGACTATTTTTGATGAAAAAGGATACGATTATTACATCGTTCCGGGAATTTCCTCATTTCAGGCGGCAGCTGCATATCTCAAATCAGAATTTACCATTCCCGAAGTAGCACAAACTATTATCCTTACCCGGGGAGAAGGAAATACACCAATGCCAGAGCACGAAAAAATTGCTGATATGGCAAAATTAAGAGCTACAATGTGTATTTTTTTAAGTGTAGGTATAGCTAAAAAAATACAAGCACAACTTCTGGAACATTATCCAGAAAATACACCATTAGCAATACTGTACCGTGTAAGTTGGGAAGATGAAGAAGTATGGACAGGTACGCTCTCTGAACTAACTACTATCATCAAAAAAAATAAACTAACTCGTACGGTGCTTATTGTAGTGGGCGAAGCCGTAGGTGCTCGTAAAAACAGATCGTGGTTATATGATGATAAATGGTATCATATCTTCAGGAAAAAAGAAAAAGAAATCCAATCCTCATGATACTCGTTTTTGGAGGCACCACAGAAGGGAAACAAGTCGCCAGAATATTGGATGAACTAGAATATCCGTATTACTATTCAACCAAAACAAAAGTGGATTTTGAAGGAAAAGGAATTCCGATTCATGGAGTGATGACAGGTTCTCTATTAGAAAATTTTTGTAAGAAACATGAGATTACACATATTGTTAATGCTTCTCACCCTTTTGCGGTACAATTGCATCAAATGATTTCTGATATTTCGATCGTACTACCTTTGATACGCTTTCAAAGACAGTTTTCTCCTAGAATACTAAATCAAAAAGTATCTTATGTAGCTAGTTTTGAAGAGGCGATACGTTATTTTAATAAAAACAACTATAGTTCATTATTGGCACTCTCGGGAGTGCAAACCATTACTAAATTACGATCTTATTGGGAAGATCATCTCACTTGGTTTCGTATTTTGGATCGCGATAGTTCCAGGACGATTGCTGATGAGGCGGGATTTCCAAAAACGAAGTTGTTATTTGGATATCCACAAACTAAAGCAGCCGAAATGGAGTTGTTTGCCAAACTATCTCCAGATGTTATTTTTACTAAAGAAAGTGGAAGTAATGGGAAACTAGAAGAAAAAATAGCTGCGGCTCTAGCTGTAAACATCTCGATAGTCATTCTTGAGAAACCAAAAATTTCTAATCGATATCTTTGTGTAGATACAAAGGTGAAGTTGATTAAAATGATTACTAATGAGTAGACGAGAACCTACAGACCTCACAGGTCTCCAAGACCTGTGAGGTCTGTGAAATCATGTTTTTTATAAACCCTAAATTCATCAAGTAAAAACATTAGCGAATTACAAGACATACCAGATAAACCATTACGAAAAGGGTATACCACGGGGGCCTGCGCAACTGCTTGTGTTAAAGCTGCATTATGGAGTTTAGTAACCCAACAGGAAATTACTGAAGCTCAAGTGCAATTGCCTATAGGTGAAATCGCTACATTTCGAGTTCAACCCAATACGTTAACACAAAAGGAGGCTACATATTCAACAATAAAAGATGCAGGTGATGATCCTGATGTAACTCATAACGCAGAGATCGCAGCTACTGTATCTCTTAATAATACTGGAGATATTCTTTTTAAAAGAGGAAAAGGAGTGGGATTAGTTACCTTACCGGGATTAGAAATACCTGTAGGAGAGCCAGCAATTAATCCAGTCCCCAGAGATATGATGCGTATCGTTTGTAAAAAGATAATATCAGATCATCAACTCGAGAAACATGGAGTAACCATTACCATATCTGTAAAAAACGGAGAAGAACTTGCTAAAAAAACATTGAATAGTCGTTTAGGGATATTGCATGGAATTTCAATATTGGGAACTACCGGTATTGTCACTCCGTTTTCTGCCGCTTCTTATATTGCCAGCATTCAACAAGGGATTGATGTTGCTGTTGCAAATGGTATGACAGAATTATTAATAAACTCTGGAGCGCGTAGTGAAAAAATGTTGAGGTCTATATTTCCTAATATTTCAGAAGTATCCTGTATACATTATGGAAACTGGATACAGGAAACTTTCGAAAAAATCCATCAATCTCCTCAGATTACCAAGGTATCTATGGGGATTATGTTAGGAAAAGCATCAAAATTAGCACAAGGCAGAACGAATACCCATAGCGGAAAAACAACATGGGATAAAGATTTTATATATCAACTAGCTATATCTGCAGGATATCCAGAGGAAATTGCTAACAAAGTTTTAGTACTAAATATGGCAGGACGTCTTCGGGAAATTTTTACTTTTACAGCCCAAGAAAATTTTTATCAAAAATTAATACAAGAATGTCATTATCATTGTCAGAAAATAGCACCAAATGTAACGATTGCTATGTATTTGATTAATAATGATGGAACTCACATATCATATACTATATGAATATCATGAATCTTGCCCGCCCTCTGATAGCAGGGGTTTTACATTCTTTTGAACCGGATCATATGTCTGCAGTATCGGTACTTGCAGCAGAAAACGCCATTAAAAAAAAGAAAGTGTCTTTTAAGACTGCATTTACAGCATCTCAATGGGCATTAGGACATTCGGTAACTTTGTTGATGTTTGGAGGGATTGCTTTAGTATTTAGAGCAGCCTTACATGCTTTTGTAGAGAGCGTCTCTTTTTGGGCAGAATTTTCTGTCGGTCCAATTATGATTTGGCTAGGGGTAATGGCTATTCGAAGAAATCATAAGATTAATGAGATGATGGCAGATCATAAAAAAATAGAAGCACACGAGCATGCGGCTAATAATCCTATTCATCTACATGGAAAAAGAGGCGAAGAAATTGCTATGAATCCTATTAACAGGTCGTTTTGGATTGGGATGTTACATGGATTGGCAGGTACAGGAGGTGCGCTAACCTCTGCACTAATTATTAGCGCAGATACCATCTCTGATGCCATCCTGATATTAATAGTAGAGTCTATTGGAATTATATTTTCTATGGCAATATATAGTTATGTACTGATCTTTACCATGAGCCGTTTTATCGAACGCAATATGTCGATATTTAAATGGATGAATGGTGTTATTGGTATCATTTCGATAATAGCAGGATGTATGGTATTACAAAGTGTGCTTTTTTGAATAACTTTAAGTATGCTAGTTACTGGCATATATTGCTTATAAACGATTGAAGAGCGTAGATATAATAAAGAATGACATATAATATTGTACTTGTAGAACCAGAAATCCCCATGAATACGGGTAATATTGGTAGACTTAGTTTAGCATCAGGATCAAATCTACACTTGGTAAAACCATTTGGGTTTGAATTAAGTGATTCGAGATTAAAAAGAGCTGGGTTGGATTATTGGAAACACATTTCGGTACATATGTATGATAGCATAGACGAATTTTATGCCGTAAATAAAGGTAAAAACATGGTGTATCTATCAAGTCATGCAGAAAAAGATTATTGTTCTATACCTTATGAAGATGATCTATTTTTTGTTTTTGGAAAAGAATCTACTGGCTTGCCAAAAACTATAACAGAAAAATATCCGGATCAACTCTATAAAATACCAATTTACAGTGATAAGGTAAGGAGTTTAAACTTAGCCAATGCAGTGAGTATTGTAGTTTATGAAGGGATAAGAAATATTAGATAGCTCTTAATTTTACTTTCCAGATTTAAATTTTTAACATTTGTTGTACAAATTTTAACCACGCCGACCTTCTCATGGAACTTTTTGACGAAGTGTTTAACAATGATCATTGTTAAAACCTGATGATGAAAACAAGGGAACGGCAATAATATAATATAATTACTTTTTCCAAAAGAGAATAAAAAGAATATACTCAGAGGGCATTATTGGTGTCATTTGGATAATAATTATAGAATAAGGAGTATTTTTAGTACTTCGAATACTTTTATTGATTATGCTCTAATTAAAAACCAACTAAATGGAAGAACCAAATTTATCAGAAATAAATAAGATATCTAATGGAGATAAAGCCTTTGAGGAAAAGATGTTAAATGTTATCAGAAAAGAATTCCCGATAGAAAAAGAACAATATTTCAGTAGTTTAAAAAATAAAAACCTTGTAAAAGCTGCAGAATATGTGCATAAGTTAAAGCATAAGGTCAGTATTTTTGGACTTGAAAAAAGTTATGAAATAGCAACAGATTATGAAAACAATTTGAAAGAAGGAAGTTATGATTTAAAGAAGGATTTTGAAAAAATTCTACAAATGATAACAGAATACATAAATACACTATGACTCTTTTTATAATTGGTTTTTTTGATTCTACTATTTTACTTAAACTTTGATTTGACTTTAAAATTATAGTAATAAGCAATTTGAGCAAGTTGCCCTACAATCTTCACAGAATCTTTCATAGATAACTTAGAACCATCAGCATGTACCCATCGTTTAAGTGGTTGCTCACATATATAAGAAATGGCTTTTTCTTTTCCATAAAACTTACGCATCTTCATAAAAATTTCTACATCAAATAACCATTTTGTAATAAATTTTTCTCTAAACATTTCATTGACTATTTCTCTATCCATTATTTTGGCACCACATTGTGTGTCGTTAAAAGACATACCTAAGATATTTCTAATAATCAAATTAATAGTTTTGCTTATTATTTTTCGAGCAGACTCTTTGGTGATATTTGCTCCCATTCTACTCATTCTTGAGCCACTTACGATTTTAAATTTTGAAGATTCTATAGTTTTAACCAAATCATCAAAATCTTTAAAGTCTGTTGATAAATCAGCATCTAGATATCCTATATAATCTAATTGTGGGTCTTTGGCAAGATGAAGAACTCCTTGTCTTACAGCTTCTCCTTTTCCTCCATTTTTAGCACAATTATATACACTAATGTTATCTTCTCTCCCTTCAGATAGTTTTTTTAAAACTTCTAGAGTATTATCTGTACTTCCATCATTAACAAAACATAAATGATATCCTAAGTTACTGTGTGTGAAATCAGTAAATTCTGTACTCAAAATTCTTGTCTCTTCATTGTAACAAGGGATTACAACCCCAACGCAATGTCTTTGTAGCATTTGACCCTTAGAGTTGTTTTCTAGTTTTTTTGTAGGTTTTATACCAAGAATTCTTGCAATACGAGCCGAAATTTCATTAAGCGATAATGGTTTTTTCATATAGTCATCTATCCCCAGATCAAAACCATCTATAATAGTATCTTCATTTGTATTACCTGACATCACCAAAATATTAACATCTGATTTTTTTTCTTGACGAATATTTTTGATTACATCAAGACCAGACATTCCATCCATATTAATATCTACAATAACAATATCTGGTTTAAAACTATCAAAAAGATCTAATCCTAATTGACCATTATCTGCGCATTTGATAATGTACCCTGTATCAGAGAGGTGTTTTTCTAAGGATAATAAAACAAGTTGTTGGTCATCTATTGCTAAAATTCTCTTCATTTAATGTAGGTTTCACGATATAACAATTCAGTATATAAAATCGATATATGTATATTCAAAAAAATACAAATAGGGGTAATTAGATAAGAGTAGAAGACGAACTTCTTTAACGAATATAATTTTTATAGGGTTTTTTATTCGTTTACATTTTGACTAGAAATCGAGCACCTTTCTGTTAAAAGGAAAATCAATAACTATTTTAAAAGTAGGGAATTATTAGGGAACTAAGCTTATAAAGTGTTAATGTTTTATAATATACGATAGATTTTATAGGATAATTGAGTAAAGATTAGAATTCATTTCTATTGCAATTTTTTTATGAACTTAATAGAGGTTATTAAAAGTGGTATCACCAAAAATAAAATTGGTAACCAAAAAGTATGGAGGTAAGAGTAGTTCTGATTATTCTTTATTTTGTGCATATAGAAAATAGAAGATATAAATAAAAAAGCATACCAATTCTACTTATATAAATCCGTAGTTTTACAAATCATACAAAAGTACAGATGAAGCCAAAATATACCTATCCTTTTACTGCCATCCCCGATCAGGAAGATTTAAAATTATGTTTGTTACTCAATCTGGTAGATCCAAGTATAGGAGGAGTACTGGCAACTGGTGATAAAGGTACTGCCAAAACTACTATGGTACGAGGGTTGAGTCAGTTGATGGGAGAAGATTTTCCATTTGTTAACCTACCTATTGGCGCTACCGAAGATCGAGTATTAGGGAGTATTAATCTGGAAGCATTGATTAACCAGAAAACTACGATTGTAGATAAAGGATTACTAGCACAAGCACATCAGGGATTTTTGTATATCGATGAGGTAAATCTCCTCAATGATTACCTGATGGATGTATTATTAGACGCTTCGGCAACAGGAGGGTATCATCTGGAGCGCGAAGGAATCTCACAATGGATGGATAGTCGTTTTTGCCTTGTTGGTACAATGAATCCAGAAGAAGGAGCCTTACGACCACAGTTATTAGATCGATTTGGATTAAGTGTTACTATCCAGACTCCTAAAGAAATGAAGACACGTACCAAAATTGCAATGCAACGTCTTAGTTTTGATAGTGATCCAATAGCATTTTATAAACAATTTCAAGAAGAAGAACAGCAGGTTAAGCATCAGGTTATTTTGGCCAAAAAGAGACTTAATGATGTAATTATTCCAGAATCGATACAAGAACAATGTGCTACATTAACTATTACTAATCAGGTAGAAGGAATGCGTGCAGACATCTTACTTTTAAAAACGGCAAGAGCATATGCAGCATTTTATGATGAGAAACAGGTAACTGCAGCAATGGTAGATAGTATAGCCCCTTTTGTATTACAACATCGTGCAAAAGAGTATACACCTCCAACAGATCAGAATAAAGAAAACCCATCTGATATAGGGAACCAAACATCCCAGGAAGAAAGTGCACCTCGAAACGGACAAAATAATAACACATTTCAGCTACCCAAAGCTGTACAACAAGGACTGAAATTTTCAGCTTCAAAAGCAACTAAAAAACAGGAAATCCTTTTAGATACCCCACAGAAATTATATTCGGTGTCACACCCGGCAGAACGACAACAAGAAATATCAGTATTGCAATCTGTAAAACAATATCTGAAGACAGGGAAATTTACAGCAATATATAAACAAGCAACACAGAAAGCCGCGGCACGAATTATATTTTTGGTTGATACCAGTGCGTCTATGGCACTAGATCAGCAAATGGCATATTTAAAGGGAATCATAGAGAAAACAATTATGTCATATCCTCTGCAAAAAATCCAGTATGCTATAGTTGGCTTACAGGATACTACAGCTAAAATTATCCAAGGGTTTACGGCCAATACCCATGAAATTTCAAATATAAATCACCAATTAAAAACAGGAGGAAAGACGAATTTGGGAGCTGCTTTTTTTAAAGTATATGAATTGCTGCGATCTGTAAATACGCAAACAGTACAATTATTTGTTTTTACAGATGGAAAAATAAATGCGGGAGCAGAAAACCCATTTCAATATGCAATTACTACGTATAAAAAATACCTGGCGAGGATTCAAAAAGCTACTGTTATTGATACCGAAACAGGGTTTGTAAGATTAGGTAAGGCCAAGCAGTTAGCACAACAGCTAAAGTTGAATTATACTACAGTTTCTGATTTTTAGTGATTTAAATAATTATGCGAACAGAAAATACAATTATAAAAAGGAATGTCAACCTGAGCTTGTCGAAGGGCATTCTTACGATAATTTGCTTCGACAAGCTCAGCATGACATTAAATCAATAAAACCATACGAATATAAATAACATAATTTATGATCTATTTTCTAATAGCGAAGCGGTCTAATATCTAACTTCTAAAAGGGTAGCGATCTAAACAAAACCATATGTCCAAAGCATTTTTAATAGCTGCTCCGTGGAGTAATTCGGGAAAAACAACACTTACACTAGGGATGTCTCGTTGGTTTAGTAACCAGGGGAATACTGTGCAAACTTTTAAATGTGGACCCGATTATATTGATACGATTCATCACAGTACTGCCGCCCGAAAATCAGCGGTGAATTTAGATACTGTGATGATGCCTAAGGAACATGTGAATACTGTTTTTGAACATTATAGTGCGTCTGCCGATATTAGTATTGTAGAAGGAGTGATGGGATTGTTTGATGGTGCAGTAAAAGACCAGGGAAGCTCGGCAGCGATAGCTAAATTATTGGATATTCCGGTAATCCTAGTGGTTAATGCCAGTGCTATGGCATATACGATTGCTCCAATCTTACATGGATTAAAAACGTTTGACCCCGAAGTTAAGATCGCGGGCGTTATTTTTAATTTTATAAAAACAGAATCACATTATGCCTTTCTTAAAGAAGCATGTGATACTGTAGGAATTCCATCTTTAGGATACATTCCGCCGAATGAAGAAATTGCAATTCCCTCACGTCATTTGGGATTACATATCGATGGTGCTTTTGAAAATGTTATTGAAAAAGCAGCCTCACATATCGCAACACATATATCGTTACCAACACTTTTAAAATATGCAAAAGTAGTTCCTAAAATAGATCATGAAGCATCGGCTAGTATAACTTCAGAAAAAAAATATAAGATAGCTGTAGCAAAAGATGAAGCATTTACATTTACCTATCTTCAAAATCTAAAATGGCTAGAAGCTATTGGAGAAATCATATATTTTAGTCCGATTCATGACCAGAAACTCCCTGAAGCAGATATGATATATCTGGCAGGAGGATATCCCGAATTATATCTGGAAGCGCTATCTAATAATGCACTAATGAAAGATCAACTAAAAGAGGCAGCTAATCAAGGAACGAAAATCCTGGCAGAATGTGGTGGGATGATGT
Source organism: Aquimarina sp. MAR_2010_214 (assembly GCF_002846555.1). Classification (NCBI taxonomy): domain Bacteria; kingdom Pseudomonadati; phylum Bacteroidota; class Flavobacteriia; order Flavobacteriales; family Flavobacteriaceae; genus Aquimarina; species Aquimarina sp. MAR_2010_214. The sequence continues at coordinate 5,932,760 of NZ_PJMS01000001.1, read as the reverse complement.
ATCTGGGAAATACCATTATTGATGAAGAAGGTAAGGAGTATGATATGGTAGGAATATTTCCGTTTCATACTTCTATGCAACACAAAAAATTATCGTTAGGATATCGAAAAGTAGTGTGTAATGATTTAGAAATTTGGGGACACGAATTTCATTATTCCAAAGTACTAAACGACAATAGTATACCCACTGTAGGGCAAGTGTTTTCTGCAAGAGAAAAAGAAGTTTCCACAAAAATATATCAACATCAAAACGTATATGCCAGCTACATTCATTTGTACTGGGCAGCGTTAGAAGAATCTGTAGACTTATGCATCTAATCGCAACCATACCTGGAGGGTGGAACCCCAATGACGATGGGATCTTTTATATCGATCAGCAACCGGGAGATATTGTATTTCTGAGTGCAGGAGATACCGAAATTCATACCTTAAATGAGGCGTATAAGGAACTACACGAAGCCGAAGGAGATAAATTGCCTAGTTTACGAATGACCAACCTGGTATATCTCAAACAAGAATTGACAATAGATACCTATCTCGAAGAAGTATTGAGTAAAGCCAAAGTTATTGTTTGTAGTATGCTAGGGGGAATCAGTTACTACAAGTATTTGGTAGAATCTTTGGTGAGTTTACAAGAGCAAACAGGTAATACGATATTATTTTTACCAGCTCATGAACCGGATTTTGAGCTAATGCAGTTGTCATCTGTCGATATACAAATTGTACATCAGTGTCGACAATATTTACAAGAAGGAGGAAAAGAAAATGCTGTTGCCTTATTTAATTATTTACGAACTCATTTCTTTGATATACAACTTCCGATTGTATCTGCTATAGGTATTGCAGACGTATTTCTGTATACTACAGCGTTAGGAATGACTACTCAAGAGGCTTTGGAAAACACTATAGATACCTCCAAGCCTAATGTGGCATTGTTAGGATATCGCACTCATTTTCTATCGGATAATATGGAGCCGTTGCATGTGATCAGTACAGTACTTCAGGAACGAGGAATAAATGCCTTTGTAGTTTTTGCCAGCAACCTGCGAGATCCTAAATTGTTAGATCAGATAGAAGCATTAATGACGCATAACGGGAAGCGTGATGTGCATACTATTATTAATACTACAGGATTTACGATCAAACCCATGGACGGTTCAACGTTTATCTTCGAAAAACTTAGAGTTCCCGTTTTGCAAGCCATATTTTCTACTGCTAATAAGCAAGTATGGGAAGATGGACTCTTTGGGTTACCTCCTACAGATATTGCTATGAATATCGCCTTACCCGAAATTGATGGAAGGATTATTGGTCGTGCGGTTTCGTTTAAAAAAGAAATTAGTAAAGATGCACTTACCGATAGCTCTATTTTAAAATATGAAGCTCATATTCCTGCCTGCGATTTTATGGCAGAATTAGCCCAGCGATGGGCAGCATTACAGTATAAAAAGAATATAGATAAAAAGGTAGCGGTCATTTTACCAAATTACCCCAATAAGGATAGTCGTCTCGCAAATGGAGTAGGTCTTGATACCCCCGAAAGTTGCATTGTTTTATTAGATACGCTTAAAGCGGAAGGGTATACTATAGGAGAGCAATTACCAAAGAGTGGTACAGAGCTAATGCATTGGATTACACAGGTAACCACTAATGATGTTACGACCACGATGACCAGGCCGCATGCATTGACTTTTGATCGAGCAGATTTTGATAAATGTTTTTCGGCATTATCTTCTGCATTACAGGATAAAGTAACAGCGCAATGGGGGAAACCAGAAGATGATCCATATTATACCGGCGATGGATTTATAGTATCCGGATTTTTATTGGGAAATATCTTTGTGAGTATTCAACCTTCCAGAGGGTATAATCAGGATCCACAGGCAATCTATCATTCTCCTGATCTGCCACCAACCTATCAATATCTCGCCTATTATTTTTGGTTACAACAAAATTATCAGGCAGATGCAGTGATCCATTTAGGAAAACATGGAAACCTGGAGTGGTTACCCGGAAAAAGTGTATCACTAGATCCCGAAACTTGCTTTCCTGCAGCTGTATTTGGAGCATTACCACACTTTTACCCGTTTATCATTAATGACCCTGGAGAAGGAACACAGGCAAAACGACGCAATCAAGCAGTGATCATAGACCATTTAATTCCACCGATGACCCGTGCAGAAAGTTATGGTAGTCTAATGAAATTGGAACATCTGGTAGATGAATATTATGAAGCGTCTACCTTAGACCCCAAACGGTCACGAGTATTAGAAAAAGAAATAGCAGATCTGGTTACACAAACCAAATTAAATGTGGATTTGGGAATCGCCTCAGACGATGTAGATGAATTATTGGTCAAATTAGACGGATATTTATGTGAATTAAAAGAAGCACAAATCAGAGATGGACTCCACATTTTTGGGAAAGCCCCTGTAGATGAACAGCTCATTGATTTGTTAATAGCATTGCATCGCGTACCAGGATATCAACAGGAAGGAATCACACAAGCACTAGCCAAAGATTTAGGAATCACCAAAAACATTCTTGAGGTTGCTTATACAGAACCTATGGAGTTGACTATTGAAGGTGTTTTTTGTAAAACTGCAGGGCATGTGACTCAACAATTAGAAGGTATTGCAAAAAGACAATTGATTACGTATTTAGAAAAAGAAATCCTTGCCGAAGAGTATCCTTTCTTGAATCAAATAGTACGACATATAAAATCTACTACTTTAGTTGCAGTACAACAAACTACAGACGAACTCCATTATTTATTAGGAGGTCTTAATGGATGCTATGTTCCCTCTGGGCCATCGGGAGCACCAACACGAGGTCGATTGGATTTGTTGCCTACCGGAAGAAATTTTTATTCTGTAGATGTACGTACTATTCCTACCGAAACAGCCTACCGTTTGGGAGAGAAAAGCGCACAGTTGATTATTGATCGATATTTGCAGGAAAACGGTGATTACCCCGAAACCATTGGAGTTTCGGTATGGGGAACCTCTACTATGCGTACAGGGGGAGATGATATTGCACAAGCATTTGCATTAATGGGAGTACGCCCGTTATGGAAAAATGCCAATCGCAGAGTTACCGATTTTGAGGTAATCCCCTTAATAGCATTAGGAAGACCCAGAGTAGATGTTACATTACGGATCTCAGGATTTTTTAGAGACGCATTTCCAGATGTGATCAATCTGTTTAATGCGGTGGTAACACGTTTGGCAAATCTGGAGGAACCTGTGGAGGATAACCCGATTCGAAAACGATTTTTGACAGAACAATCACAATGGCAGGAGCAAGGATTACCACAAGAGGAAGCTTCGCAACGCGCTTTATATCGTGTGTTTGGTTCTAAACCGGGAGCATATGGAGCAGGACTGCAAGCAGTAATCGATGAGAAGAACTGGCAAACCCAGGAAGATCTCGCTAAAGTATATATCAATTGGAGTGGATATGCCTATGGCAATTCTAAAAAGGGAGTTTCTGCACATGAATCGTTTCAATATCGATTACAAGCGATGCAGATTGTAATGCAAAACCAGGATAACAGGGAGCATGATATTTTGGATAGTGATGATTACTATCAGTTTCATGGGGGATTGGCCAATGCTGTAAAAACCGTAAAAGGTAATGAAGCTAAAATCTATTTTGGTGATCATTCCCGACCAGAAACCCCCAAGATAAAAACACTGAAAGAAGAATTACTAAAAGTATACCGCTCACGGGTAATAAATCCGAAATGGATTGCTGGAGTACAACGGCATGGATATAAAGGAGCTTTTGAGATGGCTGCCACTTTAGATTATCTGTTTGCCTATGATGCCACAACAAACCTAATTGATGATTTTATGTATGAAGGAATTACAGAAAGCTATTTGTTAACTCCCGAAAACAAAGAATTTATTACCCAAAATAACCCCTGGGCCTTAAAAGATATGAGCGAACGCTTGTTGGAAGCGATACAACGAGGGATGTGGGCAAATCCATCTGATGAGGTTAAAGAACAATTAGAGGAGTTGTATATGGAAGGTGAAGGATTGATAGAGTAAGTATATCTTCTTTTAGGCTAACAGCTTAATGTTTTAGATCGGATAAAAACCAGTAGATTTGTAGATGCATATAGAGAAAACATTGTTGTACGTCATCTAAAAACAGTACTCTAAAAATTATTAAATAAAGAAGAAAGGGTGTGGAGCTTATCTTTGCGGTGCTTGCACCGCAAAGATAAGCTCCACAGTATTAATTTCCAAATAAATCATTTTTTTGTCCAGTTTATTAGTTAAAAAACTGGACATTTTTACTATTTTTGAATAAACAACAAACATTGAAAGTAACTGAATATATTAGAAATACGATAGATCGATTGCCAAAGGGGTATATTTTCACCTATGAAGACTTTAATATTGATGTGAATAAAAAAGAAGCAATCATCAAAGCCTTAAATCGTATGGTAAATTCAGGCAAAATTGAAAAACTATCAAAAGGAAAGTACTTTAAACCTGAAAAAACTCCTTTTGGTAGTCTTCAGCCTAATCAAGAACAAATAGTTAAAGACTTAATAAATGAAGATGGTAAAGTAGTTGGATACCTCACTGGTTATAGTATATATAATAAGCTAGGGTTAACAACCCAAGTTAGTAGTATATTACAAATAGGAAAAAATCAAACTCGCCCTAAATTTAAACGAGAGCGTTATACTATATCATTTATCAAACAAAAAAATATAATTACCAAAAAAAATATTCCTCTGTTACAGGTTCTAGATTCAATTAAGTATGTAAAGAAAATACCCGACACTACCATAAAAAAATCTTGTTTAAGGTTTTTGGAAATAATTAGAAAATTGAATTTAGATGATAAGAAAGAATTAATACGACTTTCTTTAAAGTATCCTCCATCTACAAGAGCTTTATTAGGTGCATTGTTAGATGAAATACAAAATAAATCAATAACCATTAGCTTGAAAGAATCTCTAAATCCAATTACTAAATATGAGATTCCTGGTGCAAAAAAAGCATTAACTAAAGCTTCTAACTGGAATATCATATGAAACTTCATCTAGACAAAAAGCTATTTAGACAAGCTGTACAGTTTACATCTGACCAAATGCAAATACCTGCAATATTTGTAGAAAAAGATTATTGGGTAACATATGCACTCTTTACAATATTCAATGATAAAATTGGTAGTGATACAGTTTTCAAAGGAGGAACAGCATTATCTAAATGTTACAACATAATTGAAAGATTTTCAGAAGATATTGACCTAGTTGTTTTAAGAAGAGAGGGAGAATCAAATAATAAACTTACAACTAAAATAAGAACGATTAGTAGTGTAGTGAAAGATGTACTGCCAGAAATAGAGATAGTAGGTTTAACTCACAAAATGGGAATGAATCGTAAAACAGCACACTCATACAACAAAGAATTCAAAGGAAATTATGGTCAAGTAAGAGATGCTATTGTAGTGGAAGCTACTTGGCTTGGGTATTTTGAACCTTATACAACTAAAAGTGTTTGCTCTTTTGTTGGTGAGATGATGATGAATAATGGACAAAGCAAAATCGCTAAAGAACAAGATTTATTACCATTCAATGTACTTGTTTTAGAACCAAGCAGGACTATTTGCGAAAAAATAATGAGTTTAGTTCGGTTCTCGTATGGTGAAAATCCCATTACAGATTTAAGGAATAAGATTAGACACGTATATGACTTACACCAACTTCTTTCTGTAAAAGAACTGCTTACCTTTTTTAAGTCAAAAGAATTTGACAACATGTTATTAAAAGTTGCTCAAGATGATGTAATAAGTTTTAAAAATAACAATGAATGGTTGAAAACTCATCCTGTTAATTCACTAATATTTAAAAAACCTGAAAAAGTGTGGAACGATTTGAAAATTGTTTATGAGTCTGACTTTAAAAACTTGGTTTATGGTTCTTTTCCAAATGAAACAGAATTATTAAATACCTTAATCCTAATTCAGAAAAGAATAGTATCGATTGATTGGAATATCAAATTGGAAAACAAGATTCTATAATAATTCCTCATATTGAATTATTAGAAGAACACAAGTTGCTAAATAGTCCATTTATTTACCTTAAAACTGATTCAGATTCGACCTTTATTGTTTACATGTCTAAAAAGGATTATGAACCAATTACCAAATATTCATATCAAAACCTTATTGACTCAGGACAAAAAATCAGATTGAAATTGGTAACCGAACTACTCACTGATAAGTTACAGATTTGTAAGAAGGTTATTTTTATTGAAAAAAATAAAATAACAATTGCTAGTACCAAGTATGATGTGATAGTAGTTAAGTAATGAATCGAATGGTTCTCGTATATTTGGTAATGCACAATGTTTGCGGAATGGAAAAGTTAGCAACCAATATGCAGAAAAATCAAAATGCAAGGTAACATTTTGCCCTCTACAAGACATATATTAACTGTTGTGCTTCATTTTGACCAACCAATAATACATGAAAAAAAACTTTAGAAAAATTTACATAATCAATCTTAGTCATGAAACAATCATTTCAATTATTCTTGCCTCTATTTATTCTTATCCTATTTACTTCTTCTTTGTCTGCACAAAAAACAGAGAAAAATTCTAAGGAATCTGCTTCAGAAACAGATTTATCCGACCGTCAAGCTATAATTAAGACAATTAAGAATTTTTATATCGGTGACCATACTGGAAGTATCAAACATAAAAAACTCTCGATGCACGAAAAGGGTGCATACAGATATGTCAACAAAGATGGAGAATATTCAGAAAGTATTTTTCGATTGGATTCAGATAACGCAGATCCTAATTATAAAGAGGAATTATTGAGTATTGAAATTTATGATAAGCTTGCGTTAGCTCGACTTCGATTAGACCAATTTCGAACCAAGCTTCCGGAATATAAATTGATGACACTACATAAGGCTGATGGTAAATGGAAAATCACTAGTATTACTTGGGGCTTCGGAATTACGCAATAAAAAATCTAAAAAAAATAACGAAACACTAACAACACATACTTATAACGTTGTAATCAAAAAAATGAAAACTTTAATAGAAACAGAAAGATTATTGTTAAGGAAAATTACGCTGGATGATAAAGAGGAAATGTTTCAGTTGCATTCTAATTCTGACGTACAAAAGTACACGGGAGAACCTCTGGTTGAATCTATAGAAGAAGTGGAACAGGCATACAGACAAGAATTAACGACTATGAGAAGTATGGATATGGAAGATGGGCTACCTTTCTAAAAATGGGATGCAGTTTGTTGGCTGGGCTGGTTTAGCATATCTACCGGAATTTGATGAAATTGATCTTGGTTATAGATTTTTACCTAAATATTGGGGGATGGGCTTTGCAACAGAAGTGTCTCATGCAATTTTGACATACGGATTTGATAAACTCGAATTAAGACGGATAATAGCAATTGCTATGAAGGAAAATAAAGCATCTATAAGGGTGATGGAAAAAATAGGGATGGAATTTGATAAATTTGCTCCCTATGAACCTGGAGGTGAAGATGCCGCTTGGTATTGGTGTGACAAAAAACTTATAACAAAAAATGGCTAAGTTCTAAAAAGCATATTATTTACTACTATGTTTTTAAATTCCATCCAGGCAGTATTGGAAGCAAAGGCTATAGCTGCTACGGTTGCCATTTTACTGGTTGAATTTTTTATTTTTTCTAAGACTAAAAACCAATTCAGATAATTCTGAAGGTATTTTGTTGCCACTCCATTGAAGGGCTCCATAAATTTCCTTAGACGCATATCCATATTATTCACATTTTGTACGTGATATATTTTGTCAACAGCTCTTTGACCCTTCGAAGCATTAAATTTTTTGTGTGCTACCTTCTTGTCTTTTGCAAATGCAGTATAGCTTCTGTGACTGTCGCTACAAAGGGTTTCTACTTTAGCCAACTTCCCTTGTAATATAGTCTCCAAGTCACTTTTACTAATGCGACCTCTGGTAGCTACTTTGAAATCTTTGTTCCCTGATCGGTCACAACTGGCTATCACAGCTACTTTTTCATTACTGAGACCAGCTTTACTTGCCTTTGCGCCACGTTTTCTAGCAGGACGATCCAAATTTCGATTCCCTTTTTCAGAGTAAGCAAAGAAAAGATCATCACTCTCTAGGATTCCTTGGAATTCATCCACACTTACGCTCCCAAAGGAGACAAGTAATTTGTGCCTCCAATCAAAAGAAGTCTGAATAGAAATCCCTGTTTCTTTGGCACTCTTGCGAATACTATATCCAGAGAGTAAACAGAATAAATAACGATTAACTTTGTCTTTCTTCTTGAGGTTGTACCAGAACTTACCGGTAGTTTCACTAAAGTTTTTATGACAAGTATTACAAACATAGCGCTGTACTCCTTTGAGCTTACCATTAGCCTTAATTTTATTGCACTTACAATGAGGACAGCTTATGGCTTTACTCTGATTGCTATCAATCAGGGCTGAACCCTCAGTAGAGATCTCCAATAATGTGGAAACAATTTCTGATTGAACCAAAGCCGATGAACTAATGAAAAAATCTCTAAAATCTTCTGGTATCATTTCTCCGTTTTTATAAAGTAAAGATAAAACATATTCTAATTAGAACTTAGCCCAAAAAATAAAACCTATTAAAGCACGCTTTATTTAAAACGTTCTAAGCCATTAGACCAAAATAATTTATAAATTTGAACGACTTCTTAAAAACCAAAAAAACATGGGCATTATTGCCAAACTATATGCTGACGGACAAGTATATAACGTACTCCAAGCTGAGCATAGTATAATCCAGCGTAGTGATGAGACAGGACGACCAATTTCCAGACCTTTTCATACTGGGTTAAAAGCTGTGATCGAAGCGACAAAAGACTCCTACTTTTTTGAAAAAGCTATACATCCCACACAGCAAATACAAGAAATCATTCTGGAATATACAGATAGTATGCTGGGGAGTAGAACCCGTAAAGTCAGGTTTGTTGATTGCCATGTAACCTTTGATCGTACAGACTTTAAGGCAAACGGTAGAGAATCACTTACAGAAACCCTATTGATCACTGCTGCGGGAATAGAAGATTCACACTCTCAGGGTAAATATACCACTCCAAGACGTGTAACAGAGTTTTTGAGTGAAGAGATACCTGTTACAGGAACAGAAACTCCACAAACCACCATTACGAGAATCATGTGGAATAATGATGGAGAGCAAGAAGAAAATATAACCGAAATCAAGTATGCTCAAAAAGTAAGTCTGATAGCCCAAATAGAAAACCCAATGGGTAGCACAGCTATCATTACTATAGAAAAAGAAGACGGCACCGAGTTTGAAAACGGAAAAACCCAACTCTCTTTTACCGAAGAAATAGCCGAAGAAGGATTTATAGAGATCACACCCTTTGAAATCCAAGAACGGTGGGAAGAATTTAAAACCGCTGATATTGATAAACTCATTGCCAAAGTAGAACATGGTGGGGTAAGTAGAGAAAGTGCTGCTTTGCAGATCATACCACCGCCAAAAGTATTAGTGAATTTTAGAACAGGAAATGGATATAAAGGCGAGTATGGTTTTGACTGGTTACGAATGGCAGATACGGGTAAAAAAGGAGATGTTTTTTACAAAGATATTATTGGTAGTTATGCTACAAGTAACTTTGTGCAAAGTGATGCTGAATACGTGAAATTGGGTAAGAAATTTGAAATGCCCCAGCATCCAATAAAAGCCAATGATAAATACGTGGTTCCTGTATTGGCACTATTACCTACTAAAAAAGCAACATTAACACTAAAAGTAGAAGTTAAAGATGCAGATGCTCAAAAAATTGAGTATAAATATGATAAAACGTATTTTAAACTAGATAAATCCGAAGTATCTCATAAAACTTTAGGTAAGAAGGAACTAGCAGATGACTTAACAATAGAATGTATTAAGGAGTTTACAACAGATCAATTTATCGAAGTAGAAGCAGACGGTAAATTTGCAGGAAAACTTAAAGTACTAGCTAACGATAAAGCAAATCGGTACAAGGCAGAAATTGTGTTTGTTCAAGTTTGGACTGATATTATAAGTTCAGGAACTCCTAACAAACCCGTATTAAGTAAAAGAGATTCAGAACTCAAAAAATATATGGCACAAGCATTGGCTAAACCATCTTTTAATACAGTCACATTAGATTTATCTTCAGATGCTACATTTAACACCAGTTTTAGTTCTGCTGGTAATATCATAAATGGTAGTAGTGATGCTATACAAGATCATATGAATACTGCATTATATGCTAAATATGATCCTTTAGGTAAAGATTACAGAAAACACTATAAAATCTATTTTATAAATGAGAGTGCTGGGGGTTTGTATGGTAGATCGTATGGAATACCTTCTGCAAATCGATCTGTAGTAGTCTATGCTATAGGTTTTAACGATAGTACGCTCGCACATGAAACTTTTCATGCTATGGGGTTATATCATAGTTTTAGTGATAAGAGTGCATTTACTTTTGAGAAAAATAAAACAGACAATATCATGGACTATTCTGATATTGCTACTCCACCAGTACCAGTTATCAGTACTTGGCAATGGCAATGGACAGAATTATGGAAAAACCTGGATAAAGAATAAGATGATGAAAACTCTTTTTGTAATACTAGCATTGATTCAGATAGGGTGTAATGCTCAAAACAAAGAAACCAACTCTGTAACAAATGAGAAGAACAACAATCAAAACAAGGCTATGGAAACATTCGATATAGATACATATAACAAAAACAAAGATCAAGCAGAAAATTACATTTTCACTTTAGATGATGGAACTAAAGTTACCCAGTTTGGAAATCAAGAAAGTGGTTATTATGAATATTCTAGAAAACAAAATTCTTTTTTCGAAAAAAGGAAATCTTTTTATGCATCTGGTAAGCTAAAAATAGATGGAACAATGTATTTTAATAGCTATCAAAAAGGAATATGGAATTATTATGATGAGCAAGAAAACTTGGAAAAAACCATTGATTATGATCAACCATTTACATACACTTGGGATGATATCTTGAAATTTGTAAAAGAAAAGAAAATAGACTTATCAAAAAACACTACACGTATTAGCAGAACAACAGAAGGTGTTATTCCTACTTGGGGAATTACATGGCACTACGATAGTGGGAGATTAAAATCTATTACTATTAATGGTAAAACAGGAGAGATCGTTGAGGAGAAGTTCTTGATAATGGAAAAATTGTAAAAACAGCTTAGAACAGGCTATATAATTAATAGCTACCCTATTGGGATAACTACACAATCATATAGCAACAAGCGTTGTAAAAACATTTGAGAGAAACATTGAAACATATAATTTTAATAATGGGAATCCTATCCTTTTTCGGAGTGAATAGTCAAAATAATAAAAAAGAAAGTTATGAAAATTTGATTTCGGAATTAGAAATAAAGTATAGAAATGAACTGAAAAGAGATTCTGAAAAAGAATTTAATTCAGAATTTATTCGAACTACTAATTTAGAAAATGTAATCATAAAAAAATATGGTTTTCAAGGAATTAAGCTTGTATTTGAATCAAGAAACAGTTCAAACTTTCATAAGCTTGGTGAGTTACCAAAAGACTGTCCTTGGATATCTTTAAATGACAAAACTATTGCGGAATTTATTACCGAAAATTTTAAACCAATTTCCAAAGACATCCCGAATCTAATAGCTTCATTAAAAGATCGATGCAAATTTATTTTTGCGGAAAATAAAGAAAATACTTGGCATCTACATTATTTGCTTGATATGAAACTTTATGATGACAGAGATTATTTTAAAATATATACTGGAGGAGCACCACTTTTAAATGCAGAACCAAATAAAAACTTGAAAGAATTTAATTGGAATGTTCCAAACGATTTAAAAACTTTTTATAAAATACACAACGGATTTGGCGAAATATATGACGCATATTTTGTAATGGCAAACGATGATATAAAAGTAATGGCTGAAATGATGAATCCGATTTGTAAAGAACAAAATGTACAACCTGATGGCTATTCATTTAATGATTTACTTGAATTCTATCCAGATGGTGCTGGAAATGCTCAATGCTTTTATAAAAACAATAGTAATTCGACTGTAGATTGGGACCACGAAATTTGGGAGATTTCGGGAGAAACTGGTTTTTTTGAGTTTATAAATCAAAGAATGTCCGAAATTGATGAAGAATAAAAAACGTTTTACAATGAAGATATGTATAAAACATAGCTAATAAAGGCTAGAGTAAAAGGTCTGTACTTATTTGCGAAGTCGCCAAATTTTTAATTTGGCTTTTAGAATAGAAAATTAAAAACAAACAGCTCATGAATTATCAAACTTTTCAGCCTCATCCAGATTTAGAATCGCTAATTAGTTGTTATTGGACTTTGGAAGTTCCTGCAGCAGTGGATACCCAAAGACAACGAATAATTCCTGATGGTACAATCGAAATGGTATTTATACTTGGAGATGATATAAAACGATATACTACCGAAGATAATTTCATTATACAACCTCGTTCAATGGTGCTTGGACAAACCATTGACCCTTTTTATATAGAACCAACGGGATATGTCAACACATTTGCAATCCGTTTTTATCCTTATGGTTTTGCCAATTTCGTAACTGTACCAATCAGAACGTTGGCAAATAAGGAAACACCAATTGAAATATTATTTGGAGAAAAAACCGCCAAAAAATTAGAACAAGACATCATTCAAGCAACAGATACAAAACAAAGAATAGAGATCATAGAATTTTTTCTTCTGAATAAACTTAGTGAGCAGGTCACGGTCGACAATATTGTTAAAACAACCATAGATACCCTCTTGTCAACAAAAGGAAGTACATCTATACGTGATATTCTTAAAGAAGATGTATCTAAAAGGAGACAACTAGAAAGAATGTTCGTAAAACAAATAGGGATCAGTCCGAAACAGTTAGGTAAAGTAATTCGGTTACAAAGCGCACTAAAAATGTTGCTTAGCGAAGAAGGAGAAAGCCTCACTAATATTGCTTATGAAAGTGAATACTACGACCAGGCGCATTTTATCAAAGATTTTAAGGAGTTTACAGGAATTAGTCCAAAAGAGTTTTTAGGGAATGAAAACATGACGCTTTCTTCCATTTTCTACAAATGAATTAGATCTGTCGCATTTTTACAATTTCGTTTCTTATAGGTAGTTTAACTTTACCTCTACATTTAATTAATAAACATGAGAAGAACAGTATGTAGCCTTTTTATTGCAATATTAATCTTGGGTTTTACTGCTTGTAATAGCAAAGATAAACCCGAATTAGAAAGACAGAAAAGTGATTCAACTATAAATCAAAGTGCAAAAGCCATGAAAAGTTATGTTTCAATTTTTGAAATTCCAGCAACAGACATTTTACGAGCAATCGAATTTTATCAGGCAATTTTGGATATAAACATTGAGAAAATGGAAATGCCAGGTATGGAAATGGGTATATTTCCATACGAAGGACAGATGGTTACTGGTGTTATCATGAAAGGAGAAGGTTTCCAACCTTCGGCAGATGGTGTAACTATATACCTAAATGGAGGAGACAACCTTCAGGTAATTCTTGATAAAGTCGAGAAAAATAGCGGTAAAATCATTATTCCCAAAACACCTCATGCTGATGAAAGCGGATATTTCGCAATGTTTCTTGATTCTGAAGGAAATAAAATGGGGTTACATTCCCCAAATTGATTAAACCCGGATTATGCATTAGAAAATCTATTACGCCTTGAAACTACTTCAAAATATACCGTTGCACTACATTTTTCAGTTTAACCATAGCGATGCTATGCTAAAACAAAAAAAATGCCATATTTCATGGTACTTTCAAGTCTCATAACGAAGTTCTAATGCATAATCCGGGTTGAAGAAAAAAGCAAACGCAAAATAAGGTATAATAGCAATAGCGGTTCGAGTACAAACTCGAACTGCTATTGTATTAAATAGGTATATTGCTATTTAAAAGCAGGTGCTTTTAGATAAAACTGTTACCAATAATAGTAAACAAAAAGATCAAACTGAATATGCAAATAACATTAGAATATTGGAATACTTTAGCTAACCAAACTATTCTGATAAGTTCTTTATTGAGTGGTTTTTCTATTACTGTAGTTGCTAATCTATTGGTTTCTGACAAGAAAGATAAACTAACTAATAAAATTTTAAAATCTGCAACGTTATCTGCTGGTTGTTTTCTCGTCACTGTGTTTGCAATGATACAAATCTCAATGATGGCTACATCAGGAGGATATTTAAAAGATGTTGTTGCAAAGGACTTTTTAATTCCTAGAATAATTGGAATACTGACTTTTATGATCGGACTCTTTTCTCTAACGGTTATGATTTCATTATCAGGATGGACAAAATCAAAAAAAATCGGGATATTTACAACCGCTGTTGGAATATTAACATTGCTACTAATTTTCACAACAATGACAAGAATAAGTTTTTAATTAAGGGTAATGCACTAAACAACATTATAAACACAAAACATGAGCAGCACAAAACATCACGATGAGCGTATTTCAAAAATGACATTTGCATCGGTGTATCCACATTATCTTGTCAAGATCGAGAAGAAAGGCAGAACAAAAGAAGAGTTGCATCAAGTAATTGAATGGTTGACCGGTTATGATAAAAAAGAACTGCAAGAACTGATGGAAGAAAAAGTAACTTTTGAAGTGTTTTTTCGGAATGCTTCTGTAAACCCTAATGCTACCCTTATTACTGGTGTAATCTGTGGCTATCGAGTAGAGGATATCGAAAATCTGTTAACGCAACGAGTGAGATATTTGGACAAATTAGTAGACGAATTGGCAAAAGGGCGTAAGATGGATAAGATTTTGCGAGTTGGGTAAGCACTATACGCATTTATACAAGAATAAATCTTACTATCTTATTGAAATGTAACGTTTTGGTGTAATTGAACTCTTATATTTAATCAGTTAAATATAAAAATCATGCAAGCATCAATCAAAAAAAACAAATCCCCATTTTATTCAAACCTCTTTTTTTTACTATTTCTGTTTTTCTCCTCTAGTACTATTTTTGCACAAAAAGAACAGCTTTGGTTTGGAACCTACACAGATGAGAATGGAAAAGTACATCAAGGCAGGTATAATATAATCAAGGATGGTAGGGCTTTAACTAGTATCATTCTCGCTCCGTATGGCAAACCTCCAATGGAATTCACGGTTATCAAAAACGATACAGTTCAAAGATTTGTAGAGATTTCTTGGCCCAATATGCCTAAACGAATAGCAACTCTTATTCAATATACAGATGGTTATTATGCAGGAAATTTTGAAGACGGAACAAAAATACTCCCTATGGTCATTAAAGAATTTAACTTTCAAGATGCACAACTACAAGGAAATTGGTTTAAACCTAGTGAAATTGAAGTGAAAATTATAGAAAACACGATTAAACTACTTGGGTCTACGGAAGATTGGAATAAAAACGATAATAGAGTATGTGAATCTAATAACACCTATAGTTTATTTTGCGCACTCTATGAATCATCTATTGTTATTGATGGAGAATATCGTCATTTAAGGCCTGCGGTAAAATTTGTTAGGGATGCCATACAAGAAAAATACCCTAAAAAATATGACCATGTTTTAGTGGATTTTAATAATGCAGCAGAAATATCTCTAAAAGAATTACATGAAATTTTAAAGTTAGCGAAAGAAAATCTGATTAATGCTATACAATAACTAGTATATAATACCTCAAGTATGTGGTCATAGGAGTAACATGATTAATCGAAGGTTCTTGTATATTTGTTATGGAGTAGAAATTTTGGAAATAAAAAGATATAAAATCAATACAGGGTCGTTGATAGCTTGGTAATATTTTGCATTACTATGTCACAAACTGCAGTTGACAAACATTTTATAAATCATACCATGCTAGAAATTAGACCTCTTAATAATTTGTCAGTCTATTTGGATCGCCTTATAAAAGGTCGTTTATGGCTTAAGGTAATTATTGGATTGATTTTAGGTGCTGGAGTTGGCATCGTAATCAACCCGTCTACTGGGTTTGTTCCAGAGAATTTTAGTTTATCATTAGCCAATTGGCTCGACTTACCAGGTCAAATATTTATGAGGTTAGTTCAAATGATTATGATCCCCTTAATATTTGCTTCTATTATTTCGGGAATTGTAGGAAACACATCTGAGAATCTTAAAGCCTTTGGAATAAAACTGTTATTGTATTTTGTTTTCACTACAGTTATCGCTATCACTATTGGTTTGATTGTCACATTCATCATGAAACCCGGGCAATATGTTTTCAAGCTGGGAGGATTTCCAAACAGTGGAGAAAAACTAATTGAACCCAATGAACAAACGAACCTGATTGAAAACATTCCAGATACTATTTCTAAGCTCATCCCAAATAATCCACTAGAGTCTATCTTAATGGGAGAAATGCTTGGTGTAGTGATATTTACCATAATAATTGGTGTCGCGATTACCCAGCTCAATCATGACACAGCAAGGCCTATCATTCGTTTTGTCGAAGCGATTCAGAAGATTTGCATGATTGTAGTTTCATGGGCGATGATGCTCGTGCCATATGCTGTATTTGGCTTAATAGCCGCCTTGTTATCCAAAATAGGCATTGAAATATTTCTTGGTTTGGGTTACTATATGATAGTTGTTATTCTGGGTTTGACTCTCTTAATGATATTCTATTTAATAATGGTATTTGCTTTCACACGTAAGAACCCCTTGAAATTTTTGAACTTGATCCGTGAGCCTCAACTATTAGCATTTTCTACCGCTAGTTCTGCAGCTGTTATGCCGGTATCTATGAAAACAGCAGATGAAAAATTAGGAGTATCCTCTAATATTAGTGACTTTGTTATTCCTGTTGGGGCAACGATAAATATGGACGGTACTGCTCTATTTCAATGTGTGACCACCTTGTTTTTGGCACAAGCTTATGGTATTGAGCTGTCGGTGATAAACTTAATATTAATAACTACTACAGTTGTAGCCGCGTCTATCGGAACACCTGCTATTCCAGGAGGAGGTGTCATCATTCTTGCATCAGTGCTACAGAGCGCAGGAATTCCAATAGATGGACTGATTATTATTATTGGTATAGATAGAATTTTAGGAATGTTTAGAACAGCAGTTAATGTGACTGGAGACCTAACTGCGAGCGTAATTTTCAATAAATTTTATGGCTCGGATAAAAATATAACATTTGCCAACAAAAAATAGATATCATTAAAACAAGTGACTGTTCAAACTGTTGTATTTCATTAGAAAAACTAACACATGAATTTGTATTTACTAAATTAAGTGTTTAAAATACGGATTCTTACGTTTTAGTCTAAACTCTTTTTTTTACTGCACGGCTTATATAGTGGCTAGTAAAAAGAAACACTCCAACATAAATTTTATTTTTTTTAAAATATATATTGAAAAATGCAATAGATTAAAAAAGTGTCGTCTTTCTAATTGAAGACCCTTCATAAAAGGTTTTAATGAATTTGGAATCAGAAAACAGTAAAAAACTAACCGACTTTTTTGGAAGAGAATATGAATCTCTCAAGAGGTATGTGAAAACTAAAATAAGTGACACAGCCAATCGCGATGCAGAAGATATCATCCAGGATGTTGCTTTAAAATTATTTTCGGGAGCAGATCGATATGCACCTATAAATAATGTAGCTGGTTTCGTTTACAGGTCTATAAAAAACAAAATTATTGATGTGATGCGAACCACAAAAAAGACAAGTTCGATAGATATTGATAAAGATTTAGTAGAGTTAGCAGAGGTACTACACCAATCAACCGACAATTACACTTCGGATCAAATGATAGTAGTGTTAAAAAGGTGTATCGAACAGCTTAAACCAGCCTATAAAGATATTATCATAGCTGTAGATTTTGAAGGGTATACATATAGAGAAATTTCAACTAAAACAGGAATTTCTATAGGAACACTAATGTCTAGAAGACATAGGGCAGTTGGAGTATTATATAAAAAAATAGAAGTAGAGATTAATAAAAATAAAAATATATCATGACAAATTTTTTCACTCATAAATTCAGAAAAAAGTCACCAATAGAGATTGTAGGAATAATTATTTTTGGTGCAATTGCTATAACAGGATTAGCCATTTTATTTGGCTTCGTTATTATGTGGTTATGGAATTGGCTTATGCCCGAGATTTTTGGACTGACTACTCTTACCTATTGGCAAGCTGTAGGAATGTTTATATTACTAAAAATATTTCTTGGAGGTTGTGGCAGTAGTGGCAGTAAAAAATCATCAAAAGATTCGAGTGATGACTGTAAAAAAGATTCGAAAACTGATTTTTCAAAATGGAAATACTATGATAAGTTTTGGAAAGAAGAAGGTGATGAATATTACAAACAATATATAGAAAGACAATCAAATCAAGTGCAAGAGGACACTTCAAAACCAGAATCAGAATAACATTAAATTTCAATATGGAATTACTAATATTTCGAACAGATATTAAATCAAAGAAAAAGGTTAAATCATTAAAACCAGTACTTAACAATCATTCAGATATTATTAAATGGTCGATTGATCTAGAAGATATTGATAATGTACTTAGAATTGAGGCTACAACAAATCTATCAGAAGTGGATGTTATTGATCTAGTACAAATACAAGGATTTTATATCAAAACATTGTCGGATTAAAACTATTATCGTAAAAACTTGTTGTTACCCTTAATTGTAATAACAAGTTTGGAAAGCCAGCTCGATCCTGAAAAATAGAATTTTAAAAAATAAAATAATTAATGCTTAAGGTTTTATCTCCAACTTATACCCTATACCATGAATGTTTATTAGTTTAATAGTCTGGTCGTCTTTTAATTTTTTACGCAGTTTAGAAATATATGTATCCAGGCTTCTCCCTACAATTACGCCATTGTCTTCCCATACTTTTTTAATCAATTCATCTCGTTTAACAATTTGATTAGGCTTTGCCACAAAAATCTCTAGCAGCTCACATTCTTTTTTTGAAAGACTAATTTCAACAGTTTGTTTAATCAATTTATGTTGCTCAGGATAAAACTGGAAACTACCTATAGATGCATAGTTTGCGCCACTTTTATTAGTAACATGAAGCTGCTTTCTTCTATATAAAACCAACAAAAGGAGTATCAACACAATAAAAAGTAACCCATAGATTAATGTCTGTTTACCGAAGGAACTAGATTGGGGTTGGGTTTCGGTAAATCGTACTTCGATCGTATAGCAACCTTTTGGTAAAAATCTTCCACCACAAGGAATAATATCTCTAGTAATATCATCCTTAATTAGGAAGCTATATGGAACTTCTTGATCAAAACATCGTAACACCTCAACACGATATTGTTTTGGTAATCCAGCTTTTTGAAAACTTTCTTTTATAATAGAAGTCAAATCACTGGGGTCAAATGAAAGTGAATTTTCAAAAGAAAGTTGATACTTTGATTTTTTTAATTCGATTACAGGTAAAACTAAAGAAGTACTATCTTGATTGGTTAGCAATAATTGATTGCCAACATCGCGTAATGCAATTTTCACTAGTTCTGAGAATTCTTCTTTTTGCTCTTTTATATCAGAGAACCCCAAAATGAAAAAAATAATACCCGACAGAATTCCTAATACATATATCTTTTTGTGTTCCATGTGTTACAAATAACATACAATCTTATGAGATTTTACAGTAGTTGACACTTCTTTGACATTTTTTTGACACTTTTAAGTCACTGTTCGATTTAGCTTTACTAAAAATAAAAGTAATATAAGGAAAATCATAAGTAAGCATGTCCTTATCATCATAATAAAGAACAAATTAAAACAATCAAAAAATGAACAAATTTATAATCGTATTTATAGTACTATTAAGTACTGGTTGTGCTAAAAACAATCCGGTGGGTACTGTAACAACAAAAGCAACGCAAACAGATACCGCCAAAACAACAACCGTTAACAAAATGGATGACCCGTATGCGTTAGCGTTAAAAATTGATACTACCGATAAGAATGAGCATAGCCTCATTGTTTCGATAGATCTATACGATAAAGCCTTTTTTGTATCTCCACACTCTAATGGTAATTTTTTGGGTCGTTTTGCTCTTTCGTTAGACGAAACTAAGAGCCTTGTCATGAAAGATTCAATTATAGAATTCCCGAAATCGTTAGAAAGTTATGATCCTTTTAGTGACAGATGGGTAAACTTTGTGAAACGTAATACCACCTACACCCAGAAACTTACCATTGACTCGCAAAAAGATTTTGAAGTATTTGGTTTGATCAAATTTGTCATTGAACCACGTTGCACCATGGAAAAAGTAAAATTCGTTATTTCACAACGTTCAGGAGTCTTATCTATAGAAGAACTAGATAGATCAACTTACTTTGGGGTTTTTTCGGATATGGTATGCGATGTATATGGACCAAATAAGAAAGAGTAAAGTTTATGAGAATATAAAAATATCGTTGGATTGAAAGCTAGAGGGCAGAGGATTCTTGATACTATTTTCCTTAAGCTATATGAACAATAAAAACATGAAATACCTGGTGGAAGTGTAACAAATAAAATGGTTAATCATCTATACACTAATCATCACTAAAACTAGGTAAATGAATTTTTTTTCAATAGCTATTATTACTATAACTTTATTTGTTTCATGTTCTTCAGAAAAAGATAAAAGCATTCAGGTAGGGCAGAAGTCGGTAAGTTATATGGATGAATCTCGGAGTCGTCCGTTAGTGACAGAAATATGGTATCCGACTCATGATATCTTAATACAAAAAGATTCAGTTCCTAAAAAAGAAACACTTTTCAAAACTATTGAAACGATTCCAAATGCAAGTTTACTTGGCGATAAACTTCCTTTATTGTTAGTCTCACATGGAACTGGGGGTAATAGATTTTCATTGACCTGGTTTATTGAAAAAATGGTAAAAGAAGGCTATATAGTTGTGTCTGTAGATCATTATGGAAACTCTACTGATAACAAATTACCAAGAGAATTTGTAAAATGGTGGGAAAGAGCAATTGATATTCAGTATGTACTTAATACTGTTTTGGAGGATGAATTTTTTAACAAAAAGATTGATACTACGAAAATAGGAGGTGTTGGTTTTTCTTTAGGAGGTTATACTAATATTGCTCTTGCAGGAGGGTATGTTGATAGAAATAAAAGGAAAACAGATAAAATAAGTGATGTTGAGAGAAAAGCACCACCAGAATTCCCAAATACAGATGAAATTATTGATTTTGAAAAAGATAGCCTTATCGTTTCATCCTATATTAAATACAAAGACAAGGTAAAAGATAAAAGAATAAAAGCATTTTTTGTGATGTCACCAGCTATTGGGTTTGGGTTTCACTCTAAACAACAAACGCAATCGATTACCGCTCCTATATACATAGTCGCAGGTAAAGGAGATACTAATACGCCTGTTAAGCAAAATGCTCTTCATTATCATAATTTGATACCGACTAGTGAAGTGCATTTATTTGATGAAAATGTTGATCATTATGTGTTTTTAAACGAACCCACAGAACTGGGAAAAAAAGTTATTCCTGCAATTACAATAGATCATCCCAAAGTAAATAGAAAAGAAATACACAAAAAAACACTAAACCTTGCAATTGATTTTTTTCAAAAAAATCTATAAAACCATTTAATCATGTTTTGTAGAAACCAATAGTAAATGCCTATTATAATTCATGTATAGGTATGAAAGAATGTTGTACTACGTTTTTAGAGTTAAAGATTTCTTGAAATTAAAGATGAAATCATATTATCTTTCTATAATTTTATTACTATCTGGTAACATAAGTCAAAATCTATAATAAAAATGTCTAATGTATTAGTCGTAATTTTAGGAATTGGATCTATTCAAAGTATTTTGTTTGCGATACTTATTATATTGAAAAAGAAAAGAAAACCATCTGATCTGATTTTGTTGATTTGGTTTTTAGTATTTTCTATCCATTTATTATTAGGGATAAGTAAAAGATTATACCCAACTCATATAACCGGGATATTAATAACAACAATGAGTTTTTTGCATGGTCCCTTTTTTCTGTTTTATACCAAATCTTTATTTAATCAATATATTCCTAAAACCAACCTTTTACATTTTTCACCATTTGTAATTTTTACCTTTTTCAGTTTTTTTATTAGACAAGAATCAGAATTATTATGGGAAATAATAATTCTAATAGCAAAATTGATTTCTTTAACTTTTTATCCATTGTACATACTATATTCATATTATAAAACAGATAAATTTTTGAAGGCTAATAATGCTAATAGTAGTATGCTTGAACTGTCCTGGATTAGAATCATTGCGGTTTTATTTCTTATAAGTACAGGGATTAGTAGTGTAAGACTAATAATCGAACTTATAGTAGGAGTAGCATATTTTGAAGTTTGGGATGTTTTACGATATGTTATTCTCGTAACTGTAATCGGATTTTATGGGTTGAAATATGGTATGGTATACCGACCAGAAGTACCTTTTGATACTGCTATTGATAAAAAGAAGTATAAACATAGTCCACTCAAAAACGATGAGATAATTATGTTCATAGATTCTATTAATCATTTTTTCAAAGAAAATAAAGCGTATCTACATCCTGATTTTTCATTAGCTGTTTTGTCAGAATCTGTAAACATTCCTAAGCATCATCTTTCTCAAATCATAAATTCTGAAATGAATACTACTTTTTATGATTTGGTCAATATCAAAAGAGTAGCATATGCCATACGAAGAATAAAGGAAGGGAATAAACCAAATTTAACTTTAGAAGGGATTGGCTATGAGTGCGGGTTTAACTCTAAATCGGCTTTCTTTCATCATTTTAAAAAACATACAGGGAAAACTCCTGGACAATTCAAAAAAGAAATAAGTACTGATTAATTAATAAGTTCCGTTATTCTCTTACTTGCCCTCATATTTGTATTCTAACATAATATGAATTACCATGAATAAAAGAGATTTTATAAAAACTTTGGGGATTGCTTCAACCATTACTTTTTTAAACCCAATAACCGCTTCGGGACTTAAAATGTTTGGCGATACTAATAAAAAAGTACTTATTCTGGGAGGAAGAGGATTTTTGGGTCCTACTATTGTCGAAACATTTTTAGCATCAGGTTATGAAGTAACATTATTGAACAGAGGGAAAACGAATCCCGAACTTTTCAAGTATTTACCTGTTATCATTTGTGACCGAGAAAAAGAAAATAAGGAAGGACTTAAAAATATTGATAAAAAACATAAAGAAGCGTATTGGGATATTGTTGTAGATACATGGCAGAAATCTCCAAAAGCCGTTTCAGATTTCCTTGAAGAGTTTAAAGGGCAATTTGGACATTATCACTATATATCTACTATTTCTGTTTATGACAAATGGGATAAAAAGTTTATTGAAGAATCAGAACCTTTAAACCCATTGCCAGAATTCCCAAAAACAATAGGCGAAGATTTTAGATATGCCATAAGGAAAACATTCGCTGAAGAAGCCATTAGAGAACGGATAGATAATTTTACGATATATAGATCTCATGGGATGAAAAGTTCTAGAGTTACTCATCCAGGTAACCCAAATGAAGAGCCTTTTTGGCCGGTTAGATTTTATAGAGGAGGAGAAATACTATTGCCAAATGTTCATAATCATCACATGCAGGTTACAGATGTAAAAAGTTTGGCAAACTTTATCGTTCATTGTTCAGAATCAAAAATATATGGCGCATTCAATGTCGCTTCTAATCCAACCCCTTTTAAAGATTATGTGTCCTGTCTCATTCATGCTACAAGTATGCCAGAAAAACTACATTGGATTGATGGAGATTTTCTTATAAAAAATGGGATCCTTCCTTATAAGATAATGCCTTTATGGAGGTCAAAACCTGTAGGAATGTATTATTTTAATGTTCAAAAAGCAATCAATGCAGGATTAGTAAATCGTCCTATGGTCGAAATGACATCTGATCAATTAGAAGGATACAAAAGTAGATATCCCAAAAATGATATTGTATTTGGAGAAGTAATACAGGGAAAACAAATAAAATACTATAGTGCTGGAAAAGAAAAAGAAATCATAAAAAAATGGGTATCCAGACCAAAATAAGCCTTCAGGAAATATTGATAAAAACAACCTGAAAATGTACAGATAGACTAAATATAGTAATCTATATATCACATAAATGCTTCAACTAGAATTAGGGTTAATATCGTGAAACAATGAGTGAATATACCTATAACTCCCCCTTGTCAATAAGGGGGACGTCCCATATCGATATGGGGTCAAACCCGGCCAAAGGTAGTTCGAAGTATTACATTAATTCTTCGAGCTGATCCTTTAACGCTTCGAAGCTATATAATGAGGAGTAAAAGTGATCATTTAAGAGTTTTTTGTGATGTTTTTAGAGGTAACGACCTCAAAAAAGGTGGTTCGAACTACCTTTTTAATCCTTCGAACTACTTTGGTAACCCTTCGAAGTACCTTGTAAATTCTTTAGAAGTAGCACTTCGATTGCTCGAGCTAGCATTTTGTCCAATCAATCACCTTGTTTATCATTGGGAGAGTACCTTGATAAGGTATAGACAGACCTATGCAAGGCCTCTTAACATAAAAAATGCAACATCATTTTACTTTTTGCAGTCTTAATTAAAAACCTGTATTGTTCAAAAATAGATAATGAAGCTTCTTGTAGATTTTGTTTTAGTTGGTGGTGTTATCATTATAGCAATACTGTTATTGCTATTGATAAAATCAAAAAAGAAACAGTTATCACAAAAAATACTGACTGTGTTTTTTGTCTTTCTGGGATGTGTTATCCTATGTTTTTATGCACTGTTACATGATATTATTTGGTTGTTTCGAATCTGTTTTATTCCCAATGATATCACTGTTTTGGTGGTAGGCCCATTATTACTTTTGTATATAAAATCGTTATTCTTAAAAGAAGAAAATCTGGTAAAGAATTCGCTTCCACATTTTATTCCAGCGGCATTATATACTGTTTTTATTGCAGTTCCAACATTGTTATACGGTATATTTAGTATAGATAGATTGTCATATATACTATCAGATTTTATATATTTTTTTATCAGAATTGGAGATTTACATTTGATGTTATATCTCATTATCTCACTACGATTACTATCAAAATATAGGAAGTTGATGAAATCTAAATATTCAAATCTAACCAAATATGATTTTAATTGGATAAGAATTATGTTGCAGGGCGCACTGTGTGTCATTAGTATTGATGTAATGCTCAAAATTTACGAATCCTTTTATGGTGATTTTGATTGGAATGCAGATTTTGTTTCTGTAATAACAATGATCATTCTAATTTCATTTTTGGGATATTATGGGGTAAATCAATCTAGCGTATTATTGCCGGATTATTTATTAGAAGAAGATCAATTCACTACCAATAAGTCAAAAAATACTTTGCCAAGTTTTAAGAAAGAAGAATTTGAAACATTAAAAAGTAAACTAGAACTCATTTTAGTAACAAATCGTCCTTATTTGGATGAAGATTTAACTCTAGGGAAATTAGCAAATCAAATTTCTACAACAGATAAAAAACTCTCTATGTTGTTAAATCAATACATGAATACTACATTCTATGACTTAATTAATACATATCGAATTAATGCGGTAAAAGAAAAAATACAGTCAGATTTATATGATAATTATAATCTATTTGGGATTGCATGTGAGTGTGGTTTTAAGTCAAGAACTAGTTTTAACAGGATTTTCAAAAAAGAAACAGGATGCTCTCCTTCGGTTTATAAAAAGCAATTTTCGTAAAATAGTATCTTTTTTTAGAAAAAGAGCACCACTGCATCTATCGGTCAACCAAAGCGCTTATAAATTCATTGATTTGCTATTGAATTTATAAACATATAATACAATGAAAAAAATCATATTGACTTTGGCCTTTTGTGCATTCACGCTACTTGTGAGATCTCAAAATGCTAGTGTAGAGCAATCAACATTTGGAATACAAACAGGGTTTGCAGGATTCTGGATATATAATGAGTTAAAACTATCAAATCAAATAGCATTAAGAAGTGAGTTAGGTTTTGATGCCCGAAATGGAAAGAGCGATTTTTATCCAGACACAGGTTTTTTATTAACCACTGTAGTTACTCTAGAACCTCGTTGGTACTATAATTTGGCTAAGCGCGAAAGTAAATCAAAACGCATAGATGGTAATAGTGGTAATTTCTTTTCTCTAAAAACGAGTTTGCATCATTCTGATCTGCTACTTGTTTTAGATAATAAAGAAGATACCAAAATAGTGACAGATCTATCTATAATTCCGACTTGGGGAATTAGAAGAAACATAGGGAAACATTTTAATTATGAGGCTGGAGTAGGAGTGGGATATATCCATTATTTTTCTAAAAATGCCGGATTCTCAAAAGATAAAGGCGAAGCTGCTATAAATTTGCATTTGCGTATTGGTTATCAATTTTGATAGATAAATGGCATAACAGAAATAGCTGTTTTTAAGTATTACTAAACTACTATTTTACTTAGGTGAGTTTGATATAATAACTATTGATTTTAACAAATAGTAATTGAATCCAGATATTATATCGAACTCACGTTTTTGGTAGTAATTAATGACTTTCTATTAACTGTTCTTTTAATACGGTAAATAATAGTTCCTGTTGTTTTCTGTCTCCTCCATTTTCCTTTACAAAATTTATATAGGCAATGGTAGCTCTTTTTAGTTCTGTTTTAATTTCATTTATGTTTAAGTCTTTATTACTGGATAAATGTAAAAGGTAATAGACGACTCTTTTAAGTGTGTTTTCAGCTTCTTCAAGCTGTTTCAATTCCTTATAGGTATTAGCAATGTTATTGCAAGAAATGATATATATCTGTATAAATGGAATATGATCTCGAATACAATCCGACTGGTTTATATTTAATATTTCAGCTCTGTAGAGAGCGTCTTTATAGCCTAATAATGCTTCGTCGAGTTTACCTTTATTAAACAAAATGTTAGAAGTTGTTATTTTGGATTTCCAATAATTTTCAATATGATTAGTACATAATTCACTCATCTTATTTTAGATTTTGATTAGCAAAACTCCAGTTTACAATCTCCCAAAAACTTTCTACAAATTTTGGACGTGCATTACGATAATCAATATAGTAAGCATGTTCCCAGACATCAAGTGTTAGGATAGGGGTTTTGTTTTCTATTATAGGAGTTTGAGCATCTTTCAGGGATAGAATTTCTAATTTTCCTTCCTGGTTTTGCACAAGCCAGGTCCAACCTGCACCAAATAATTTAATGGCACTGGTAGAGAATTGCTTTTTAAATTTTTCGAATGTTTCAAAATCTCTTTCGATAAGTTTTTTGATCTTTCCATGTGGTTTTTTTCCTTCATCTGGAGATAAACAATGCCAGAAGAAGCTATGATTCCAGTGCTGTGCAGCATTATTGAAAAGGAGAGTATCATTATGTTGAAACCCATATTGGATAATTTCTTGTACCGTGACGTCTACTAATGGAGTGTCTTTTATCAATGTATTTAAATTATGTACATAAGCTGCATGATGTTTTTCATAATGGTAATCAAAAGTTTCTTCTGTGACCATAGGAGCAAGTGATTTTTTGTCATACGGTAGATCTGGTATTTGTTGTGTAATCTTCATGTTTTAATTTTTGTGTTTATATTTTTTTGATTTCAAAATCTTTATTGCTTTGGTTATTTCTGTGACTTTTGATAATTCGGAGATTCCTTTTCTGATATCTTTTTGCAGAAGATTTTTATTCATGATTTCACGGTTTAACTGCCATTTTTTTATCTCTAATAATTCAATAGCGTAGTCCATGTATAAGTATATAAAATATTAGCTGTGTAAAACTAAAAAAGTTAGTGTTGACTAACAAATTATATTTTATAAAATATTTATAAAATCCATAGCGCTATAATTACCTATAATGATAGATCCAGAATGAGAGAATGTTTTTAATTATAGTATTGATAATTAGTATTTACTATAATAAATAGATTTTAGGAAGAAACAAAAGCGAATAGATACATCCCAAATCAATACTTAAATAGAGATGAGGATATCTAGTGGAGAACCCATACTGTCACATAAGGTTTGTATTGTATATGTCTTGAGTTTAGCGCTCTATTTTTGGTAAAATTATAAGAATTGAAATTCTGAAGATTTAAATCCCCAATACCTTCTTGATTTTGCTACCCAATGAGTTTTTTACTTCACCGGGTTTCTCATCTTCTTCAAAAAGGATACCTTTTACATTAAGGTGGTGCCCAACTTGTTCTTTACCAAAATCTTGTTCAAATCCTACCACTTGTTTTCGATATTTACAAAGTTGACAATTCATATGGGCAGTACCGCTTTTGGCTTCTTCTAAACGCTCGTCAAAAGCTTTCATCAATAATTCATCGGTACCAAAAGGGTCTGTATAGATATATTCTAAGGCAGAAGATGTATTCATATCGGTGACATGGCCATAAATACGTTCTAGTAATACTCCTGTAAAAAAGAAAAAAGGAATAACGATAGTTCGTTTAAATCCTAATTTTTCAATCATTTGTAGCGATTCATCGACTTTGGGATAGGCTGTTCCACTGTAAGCTGTGGTAGCAAATCCAAATCCCATTCCTTCCCAAAGCATACTGGTTAGTTTACATACATCACTATTGGCATCAGGATCAGTTGTCCCTCTACCCACAACCACCAGGCAGGTTTCTTTTCGATCTAGTTTAGATAAAGTAGCTTCGGTCTCTTCAATTCGTTTTACAGCAAGATCCAACAAAAAGGAATTGACACCAATGTGTTTTCCCATAGCAATGGAGAGATCCTCGTGATAACTTTGAATGGTGTTCAATTCATAAGGGATATCATTTTTTGCATGAGACCCAGCAAATAAAATTACGGGTAAAGCATATATTTTTCGAATTCCGTTTAGGTACATGCGCTCTACAGCAGCCTCGTAAGTAGGGTGATTAAATTCTAAAAAACCATAATCTACTTCATAGTTACTCTCATAACGTTCTTTTAGGATACTTACTAGTCGTTTAAAAGAAGTGATGGCAGCTTCTCTACGACTTCCGTGTCCACAAAGTAATATTCCTTCTTTCATTGTTTTTATTTATAAATTGAATTATCGACTATAGTTGAAAATGGATTCCAGTCTGCACTGGAATGACAAACATTAATTTACCGAATAGGATTAGCTCCAATAAGTAACACCACAGGCATTTGTAATGTGCTGTTTTTGATCTGTTCTTGTATATTCCCTAGCGTTCCTGTTATAATTTCCTGATTAGATCTCGATACATTAGAGGCTGCATTAACTGGGATAGTATCGTCTTCGCATACTTCTAAAAGTTTAGGGATAATCCTATGCAGGCTTTTAAGTCCCATATATATAGAAATGGTATTTCCGGCTTTAAGCATATGCGCAATCCCCGTTAGTTGTTCAAAAGAATAATCAGCAGTATGTGCCGTACATATCAGCATGGCATTAGACTTATTCCTTTCAGTAATGGGGATATTAAAAATATTAGCAGCTGCCAGTGCTGCAGAAATACCCGGAATCACCTCAAAAGGAACATTTTTTTCTGTTAAATATCGTGCTTCTTCAGCCGCTCTTCCGTAGACATAAGGATCACCAGATTTAAGGCGAACTACTTTTTTGCCTTTCTGGTAATGAGCACAGAGTAATTCATTGATCTTTTGCTGGCGTTCTATTTGATCCGAAGTGTCTCCAAATTTACGCCCCACATATACTTTTTCTCCAGTTGTATTAATTGCTAAAATAAGATCTGAAACGAGATTATCATGAAAGATCACATCTGCTTCTTTGATAAGACGAGATGCTTTTACAGTTAATAATTCTGGATCTCCCGGGCCAGCACCTACTATGGCTATAATATTCATGATCAAATCAATTTTAAAGGATCAGGGTGAATATAAGAATATCCTAAAAGTGTTTTACTTTTGGTATTGGAGATAATCTTATAGGCTTGCTTTTCTTGTTTGATAAAAGTAGGAGGGGTAAGCCCTATTTTTTGGGCAGCAAGTGTATAGTATTCTTTTCGTATCGGGTGTTGGTCTGCGCAACCATTTATAATTTCTCCCCAGGCTTCTTTTTCTATAACCGCATTAATTAATCCAATACAATCCTCTCTATGAATTACATTAATAGGAACATCTCCATTCTGGACTTCTTTTTTATTGGCAAGAAATCGACCTGGTAAGCGATCATCACCAATAAGACCTGATAATCGAATAATGGTCACTCTATTTTCAAATTGTTCTTGCAATAATTGCTCTACAGCCGCAACAGCCTTTCCTGATTCTTTTTCGGGAGAAACAACGAGTGTTTCAGTTACTTCTCCATTTGTGTTTTGGTATACCGAAGTAGAGCTGATAAAGATTATTTTTTGAGTATCAGAAATAAATGGAAGTATACTTTTTATTTGATCTTGGTATATTTCTATAATATTAGGAATTCGTTTAGGAGGAAAATTGATGATGACAATTTCACTTCCTGATAGAAAATCTACGTATTCTTTTTCCGAAGATTCACCAAGTGTAAAAAGATAAGGTGTAATTCCTTCAGTTTTTAGCTTGTCGATTTTACTTTCTGTGGTTGTAGATCCTTTTACCGTATCTCCATTGGTAATTCGATCTATTGCCAATGGTAATCCTAACCACCCACAACCTAGTATACTTATATGTTTAGACTTCTTCACTGATTCTTATATGATTTGGTGACATCCCCAGATAGACAGTAAGGATATGTTCCCAGGTTACTGTATCCTCATCTTTTATCCAAAATGTGACCAGGTGTTTTCCTTTTTTGTTTTTCAGGCGTATTGCTTTGGTAAAGATAGTAGATTTTTTAAGCCAGATCACTTCTGCAACACTTACTTTACGATCGGCTATCTCTTCTGAAATGTCTTTTGGAATTCCGGCGATCGTTAATTGCAACTGAAGCTCTTCTCCAGTAATTTTTACCTCATAATCATCGGTGTAATCTACCAGATGAGGCGATTTTATTTCAATGGTGGCTGCGTCGTATTGTTGCACAGCAATAGGTTTTGGTTCTTGAAATAAGTACTTAAATAAAGGATAAAGGTGTTGATCAGAAGCAAAAGACCGGGCTATCAAAGCTTCTCCTAATACTGTATCTGTTTTATCTTTAAAAGTAACAGGAGCAATGGTTTTTTCATTCTCGGTTAGTAAGACCGACCATCCTTCTTTATATAATAAGTATTCTTCTACAGGTTGATCTTCTTCTAAGTGAGATTTCAAAATTGAAACAGCTTTATCAGGAGTCAGGTTTTTGTACCAAAAATTACCAGGTTGTACGATCCAGGTTGGTGCATCTTCACATCGACCATTACATCTTGTTTTAATAGTATGAGTAGCATCCCAAAGCCCTTTGTTACGAAGATATGCTCTGGCTTCACGTATAGCGATTTCACCTTTTGCTTTTTTGCAAGACCCTCCATCACAAAATTGAAAGGTGGTGTTTACTTTACTTAGATTTTTTCCCATAATTAAAAAATAAAAACAGGAAGAGAAGTCAAAAATAAGATTGCTTTACGAATGTACATAAAGCTATTCAAGACCAACCCTTTACCCGAGAGTTAATAGTATATTTTGATTTATGGCAGGTCTCCTGACTTTACACAATTATGATCACCTTCCCATAGTTGCACTACAGTGGCATATGGATCATAATTTTAGATATGTATTACAGTTGCGGGAACAGTTTTGGATTTTCACCAAATTCCCTTTTCATCTTTTGTTTCCAAAAGAACCGTAAATCAACAGCGAAGATACTTTTTTTGTTTAAGAACTCATTTAAACTTTTTCAATTAGCTAAAAAATTGCTCTTTTGCATCTGTTTTTTGCCTTTTCTTCCTTCCATAGCTCTGCTATGCAACTCAAAAAAGCCTTCTTTCAAATACAAAATTGCTAATTTTCGCTTTAATTTATAAAGTCCAAACGAGTTCTAAATAAATGATTGGATAAAATCTACACGTTTTGTTAAAGTTGTTTTAGGTACTACCTCTATTGTAAATTTGAAGTTTTGATAGACTTGTACAAGACATTGATGAATATGTAGTGCTTCCTGATAAGATTGAGGACGTTGGGGATCGTTGATATAGATTTCTTCCCAGGGTGACATTAAAAATACCGTAGATACATAATGTGTTTTGAACGGAAAGTCCAACAGATATTCTGGAATAGGATGAGATTTTGCTTTTAGATAGGCAATAATATCAGGCAGTCCTCGATCTACAAATATATTTTTTTCGATAGGAATCTGTAGCTCTCTGACCGTTTCTTGATAGACTAAATTAGCAAAGCAAGGAAGATCCCCCCAAGGAGTTTTGTCACTTTTTATTTGTTGTTGTTCAAGTATTATTTTTCTCGAAATTTCAGAAAAGCACTGATGTCCATTAGCTTGTAAGGCTTGGATTAAACTTGTTTTTCCGGTTCCCGGTGCTCCGGTGATGATATATCTTTTGGGCATATTTTTTTAGATGCTAGAATTTAGACCGTTTCACTATTAGATTTTAGATCTTTTTCTAATAAATCGAAAAATTATTGTCACGCTATTATAGATGAATAAAGAAAATAATAAACCACACAAATTAAAAGGACAAATGTAAAGGTTACTTTTTGATTGATCCTTGCTACCGTTTTTATTTCCCGATCTTTCAGGATTCGATCATTCGTTCCTATAAACGGTTTATCAACTAATTTTCCGTGATAATAATTAGGTCCACCAAATTTACAATCCAGAATCGCGGCCAGAGCAGCTTCGGGATATCCGGCATTAGGACTAGAATGTTGTTTGCCATATTGTACTACAAAAGAGATTTTATGAAGTTTACCAGTTACCAGTAACATTAGAAATGCCGTAATTCTAGCTGGGATATAGTTAACCATATCGTCTAATTTTGCAGCAAATTTCCCAAAATGTATATACCTATCATTTTTGTAGCCAATCATAGAATCAAGAGTATTGATCATTTTATATCCCATAGCACCGGCCACACCAAATAATGCATAATAGAAAAGAGGAGCAATAACTCCATCACTAAGATTCTCTGATAATGTTTCGAATACCGCTGTTTTTATTTGTTGCGGATTTAATTGGTCTGTTTCCCGACCCACAATCCATGACAGTCGTTTTCTACCTTGCTCTATTCCTTCTTGTAAAGCTGTGAAAACAGCCTTGCCTTCCTCTATTAAACTTTTATTTGCTAAGGCGTAGAACACAAATACAGAGGTGAACGTATAATATGCAATTGTATATGAGGAAATGAGTTTTTGAGTATAATAAAAAAATGCAACTGTGCTTGCGAGTAACCCAATGGTAAGCACCATTCCTTTTATAAAAGCAAAAGGGTTTGTGTTTAGTTTTTTTTCGCCAAAAGCAATACTATTCCCGAATAACCGTATGGGATGAGGAAGCCACCTGGGATCTCCCAATATCAAATCGAGAATATACCCAATCACTAAGGGAATAATTACTGTAGCGTACTCCATTGCTGTAAAGCGTGAATTAATAGTTCATTTTTCTCGGGGTTCTGACTGGCAATACGAATGTAATGACCGCCCAGACCTCTGAAATTCGATGCATCTCTGATCAATAATTGATGGGTATGTGCTAAATAATCTTTGAGATGAGGAGCACTTGGTGTTTCTAGTTTTACTACAAAATAATTAGTATTTGATGAGGTAACAGTAAATCCATCTAATCTATCAATTTGTTGTTGTAACTGAATGCTATACCCTAGAAGAGTTGCCATATCCGGGTATAAGGCCTTATAGTTTTTAAATATATATTTCCCTGCTTCGATTGCCATGGTATTAACACTCCACGGTATTTTAGAATGCTGTAGTTTTTCTCCTATTTCTGCACTACACAAAATATATCCTAACCTCAATCCTGGTATCGAAAATAATTTGGTTAGTGATTTTATGATAATGAGATTGGCAAACTTTTCGAGAAGCTTGACACAAGATTTGATCTTATGGGTAAACTCAATATAGGCTTCATCGACAACAAATATTGTATCAGGGAAATCGGTTACTAATTTCTCTATTTCTAAAACCGTATTGCTAAAACCATCAGGATTGTTAGGGTTACAGAGAAATACGAGATCTTCCTGAAAAGAGGTGTTTAGTACTTCAGAACGATCAAAGTGCTTGATTTTCATGCTACTCCTTAAACAAGCATCTTCATACTCAGAAAAGGTAGGAATACCTATGGCTGCTTTTTTACCAGAAAAAAGAGGAGTTATATTATAAAAAGCTTCTGTAGCTCCGTTAGTTATTATTACTTGTGATGAATTTAATCCATGATGATTTGCTACTTGTTGCGTTAATACATCTGCATTTGGAGTTGGGTAATTAGCAATAAGAGGTAGCTGCTCTCTAAGATATGAAAGTAACTGCTCTGAAGTCCCTTCAGGCCAAATGTTAGAACTAAAATTTGCTTTAAATGGTATTGCGTAGCGATAGCCGTCATCACCGTGTCCGTATATCATAATATGGTATGCATTTCAGAAATAATAGCGTCTAGATCAATGCTTTTTTCTAATAAAGCAGCTAACTTATCATAATTCTCTTCTTTATAGGCTTTATAATCAAAAGATGTTTTGGTATTGGTGAAATTTTGTAACAGGTCTTCAATGACAACCAAGTGATCCAAAATTCCATGAATATAGGTTCCCCAACAATTCCCCTGGATATACCCTTCTGGTTGGCCATCGATATAATTTAAGGGTTGATGATCTTCAACAGTAGTTTCTCCCATATGGATTTCATATCCCGAAATGGTTTCTGGATATTTTTTAAAAGTAAAGCTACATTGCGTAGTAATCTTCTCTGAAGTCAGCTGCGTGGTTATTGGTAAAATACCTAATCCAGGAAGCGTTTTAATATCACTTTCGACTCCCAGAGGGTCTTCTATCATTTTTCCTAGCATCTGATATCCGCCACAAATACCAATAATGGTTTTTTGTGATTTGTGAGCCTCTAATATTACCTTAGCAATGCCTTTTTCTCTAAGAAATATAAGATCCTGAATGGTGTTTTTACTACCGGGAAGTATAATAATATCAGCTTCAGATATGTTTTTGGGATCATTAGAATAAAAGAGATGTGTTCTTGCATCCTTTTCCAGTACATTAAAATCGGTATAATTAGAAATATAGGGTAATAAGACCACTACGATATTCACTAACCCATTTACTATGGTTTTTTCCTTTTTCTGTAAGGCTACAGAGTCTTCTTCTTCAATATAAATGTCACTGGCATAGGGTACAACTCCTAAAACAGGAATTCCAGTTAGTTTTTCTAATGTCTTTTTTCCATCTTCAAATAAAGAAATATCTCCTCTAAATTTGTTGATAATTACTCCTTTTACCAGTTTCTTTTCCCAGGGTTCGAGCAGGGCTATCGAGCCATATACACTTGCAAAAACGCCTCCTTTATCAATATCTGCAATAAGGTATACATCTGCGTCGGCCGCTTGTGCCATTCGCATATTTACAATATCGCGATGCTTTAGATTAAGTTCGCTAATGCTTCCTGCTCCTTCTAAAATAATAGGATTATATTTTTCCTGAAGTCGAAGAAATGCGGTTTTGGCTTCTTCAAAAAGTTGTTGTTTATTATTTCCTAAGAAGTACTCTTTACTAGTTTGATCACCAATAGGTTTGCCATGCAAAACGATTTGAGACTTATTTGCCCCAGAAGGTTTTAATAAGATGGGATTCATGTCTGTAGTGCAATCAATTTTGCATGCTTCGGCCTGTACAGCTTGCGCTCTCCCTATTTCTAATCCATCAGGGGTTACAAAACTATTAAGTGACATGTTTTGCGCCTTAAATGGAGCGGGAGCATATCCTTTTTGTTTCAGGAGTCTACAAATACCAGTAACAAGAATGCTCTTCCCAACATCTGATCCTGTTCCTACAAACATAATAGGCCGTAATTTTGTCATTCTTATGTGTGAAATGAATTGGTTTCAAAATTAGTTAAATAATCTGATGAAAAGAATTTCTGCAGAAAGCATATAAGAAATTGTATTCTTGCGCTATTCCTAAATAAATGATCTAATTGTAATCAGTTTAGATTTTTATCAGCTGTTATTTGCATAAAATTAGTTGTTTAGACGGATAAAACTTTAATTTGTACATTTACTCTTAATGACTGTACAAGACTTTATACATTGGTTCTCAAATAATCCCAATCTAATATTGGGATATTTTATGATAATTATAGCAATTTCTTTGATTGGATTGCTTTTTGTAAATCAGAAAAATTTTACGTCTCCGATTACTTACTTATATGGTATATTGGTATATGCGGTTACAATCCCGGGGATGTTAGCTCTAATACTTGTTTTGTATAGTTTTTTCTTTTTAAAAACAAATCTGTTACAAGTAGATTTAGTAACGTATTTCGCGCCTTTAATCTCTATGATTATTACCTTAGTTATTGTCAATAAAACTGTTCCGATGTCTAGAATACCAGGATTCGGAAGATTATCGGGACTTTTTATAATAGTACTGATAACATTTATAATTACATATGTACTGCAAAGGATGTTTTTTGGAGTTTTCTTTGTAGGGAAAATTCAATATCTGGTGATGTTTTTCTTACTACTACTTTTGGGCTTGAAAATAGCTTGGAATAAAATTATGAAGTAACCTTATTTGTAACGTTTTTATGATAAACAATACCTATTAAATAGAAGATGTTTGCGTAATTTTGACCCTTACAACGGTATGCTACGCTTATTTTTTTAAATTTGTTTAAATTCACTAGCCATGTTAAAAAACTTGAAGTCATTATTTATAGTTGATGATTCTGAAGAAGAGAATAAACCAAAACAGGAATCAGCTAAAAATGATGACACCAAATCAGATAAGAATCCACCAACCAAAACGCCACCTCCACTTCCTAATAAAGTAGTCAATTCAGGGTCTTCGGGAGTTATAGATGCTAAAATTATAGAAAAGCTATTACAAGCTATCGAAAAAAATAATTTGGAAGGATTTGATTATCTTGAATATAAGAAATCATTAAAGGCCTTAGAGAAAATGCCTATGGATGAGGCTACCAAATACCGCTCGGCTTTTGCAACGGCTTCTACTATGGGAGTTACTCTAGATAAACTATTGCAAACTACTAATTTTTATATTGGAGTTCTCGATAAAGAAAACGAACAGTTTTTAGGAGCCTTTAAAAACCAGTTTAACGATAAAGTATCGGGTAGAGAAAGAGAAGTTGCTCAATTCGAGTCTATTATAAAAGAAAAATCTGCAGAGATAAAAAAGCTTACTGAAGAAATTGCTAAACATCAAAAGCAGATCACAGATCTAAAAGGTAAAATAGAAGAAAGTAATGCCAAGATCAATAAAACACAAAACGATTTTAAATTATCGTATGATCATTTAAAATCTCAACTTGAGGAAGATAAAGTTAAAATGCAGAAATACTTAAAATAAATGGAGAACTCAATAAAACCAAAATCATTTTGGAAAAAACCCGAAGGTAAAACAGGAATGCTGTTTATGGGACTTTTAGGAGCAGGAGGATTATATGGGCTGTATAAAGTACTTCCCTTTTTAATTACCATTGTAGAAAACACATTATACTTAGGTATTTTATTGGCTGTTCTTGGAGCGTTGATTTACATTGTGCTTGATCCAAAAATGAGAAACCTCATTTTTTATATGTATAAATCTTTTATGAGATGGCTAACTGGGATTTTTATTCAAATAGACCCTATTGGTATTCTAAAAAGTTATATAGATGATCTTAAGGATAATCTTAAGAAAATGAATAAACAGATTGCTGTGCTGAAAGGACAAATGAAACGTTTACAGCAAATCATGTATGATAATAAAAAGAGTATCAATAATAACTTGAAGTTAGCGAGTGCAGCCAAAGAAAAGGATAAAAAAGGGATTATGATCCTTAAATCCAGAAAGGCAGGAAGATTGAAAGAATCGAATATGAAGCTTGACGAACTCTATAAAAAAATGGAAATTTTATATAGAGTATTAGTGAAAATGTACGAAAACTCTGAGATTTTATTAGAAGATATTGAGGATCAGGTAATGGTAAAAGAGCAAGAAAGAAAAGCGGTAAGAGCTGGGCATTCTGCTATGAAATCGGCAATGAATATCATAGCAGGTAATAATGATAAAAAAGAAATGTTTGATCGTGCACTCGAAGCAATTGCAGATGATGTAAGTATGAAAATAGGAGAGATGGAACGTTTCATGGAGATGTCTACCAATTTTATGGATTCTATTGATCTTCAAAATGGAATATTTGAAGAAGAAGGACTTGAATTACTCGAAAAATGGGAAAATGAAGGAGTTTCTCTTATTTTAGGTAATCAAAAAGACCTATTGGTACATGATCAACATAGTGTAGATCTTGATGCTCCTATTGTAAAACAAAAACACCAAAATAATCAATACTCAGACTTATTTAATTTTGAGGATTAACAACTAAAAACCAGTCAATTATCATGGCAAGAAAAAGATTAACACCATTTTCAAAAATACTTATAGTCGTACTCATCATTGGTGGGCTGTATTTTTTGTTAAATAAACTCAGAGATCCAGCAGTAAAAGATAAAATAGAAGAAGTAACCTCTTCTGATAATA
Organism: Aquimarina sp. MAR_2010_214; assembly: GCF_002846555.1. Lineage (NCBI taxonomy): Bacteria > Pseudomonadati > Bacteroidota > Flavobacteriia > Flavobacteriales > Flavobacteriaceae > Aquimarina > Aquimarina sp. MAR_2010_214. Next base: position 5,893,967 of record NZ_PJMS01000001.1, on the reverse strand, counting down.
CAAGTGCAACCAAAGACGGTTACAAGGATGTAATTAATGTTGGTGTGGTTACCTGGGGAGGATATGCCGGAGGACAATATTTTAACGAAGGATTTAAAGCCAATACAGCATCCAGATTTTATAAAGATTATGGATTTAAAGTAAACTTTGAAGTTATCGATGATTTTGATGCTTCTAGAGATGCTTTTAAAAATGGTTCTATAGATTTAATGTGGGCTACTATTGATGCATTTCCTACAGAAGTTGAAGGGCTGTCTCAATACCAACCTCAAGTAGTTTTTCAGGCAGATTGGAGTCGAGGAGGAGATGCTATTGTAGCAAGAAGAGGAATTAATAAAGTAAGTGATTTAAGAGGGAAGAAAATTGCAGTAGCACCCATGACACCATCACATTCTTTCTTGATTTGGCTATTAGAAGCTGGTGATATGAGTACTAAAGATGTCAAGATTGTTGAGGTACCTAGTGCAATAGATGCTGCAGATGCTTTTAAAAGTAATACCGTTGATGCTGCTGTAGTATGGAGCCCCGATGATGCAGATTGTGTGAGTAAAGTTGCTGGCTCTAAAGTATTGGAGAGTACCAAAAATGCAACCCATATTATTGCAGATGTATTTGTAGCTAAAAAAGAGTTTATAGAAACACATAAAGATCAGTTAAAAGATCTATACAAAGGATGGATGATCGGAGCTTCAGAGTTAAATAATTCTGAAAGTAACAAAAGAAAAGCCGCCAAAATCTTGGCAGAAGGTTTATCTCAACCAGAAGATTTCTGTTTTGATGCCATTAATAATGTGAGATTAGCAACACATGGAGATAATCAAAGCTTCTTTGGATTAAATAGTAATTACAATGGAGTAACCGGTGAAGATCTTTATAACAAGATGAAAGTGAAATATAATAATCTCGGGTATAGTACAGCAGGAGCAAAAAGCTGGAGATTATTATCCACAAAAGATCTGGTTTCTAAAACATCATTATCAGGTTCTAGTCATGACTCAGAAAAACAGAAAGAGTTTACTGTTGTTGACGACAATCTTGCTAAAAAAGAATCTCTTTCATCTAAGAAAGTCAGTATTAGTTTTAGAACTGGCGAATTTCGATTGGGAGAAAATGCAAAACAACTTATAGATTTACAGTTTACTCCTATTGCAAAAGCATTTGCCAATACAAGAATCAGAATTGAAGGAAATACAGATAATGTAGGAAATCGTAATTCTAACATAGCACTCTCTAAAAAGAGAGCACAATCTGTAGCCGATTATCTAATTAATGAACATAATATGCCTGTAAACAGGTTTATTATCTTAGGTAATGGTCCTGATAAACCTATTGTAGGATGCGAACGCAATCAAAATGCAGATTGTAAATCGAAGAATCGAAGAACGGATTTTGAATTAGTTGTTGACTAATGGTAAATATCAAAAAACTATTTGAACTAAGAGGAAACCTCGAATCAAAGGATAAAATTGTTCTTACTATAATAGGAGCAGTTATTCTTATTGTATTATGGTTTGTTATGGCAGAATTTTTATCAAAATCTGTCATTACTCAAGATGAATCTATAGACATTTCTAAGTTCGCGCAAAAAGAAAGAGTATACTATGAAAGTGATTCTCTTCTTATCGCCAATTATGATGTGTTGGAGCAGATGAGTACAAAAGAATTAGAATCGTTTGGTTTAAAAAAGAACAAAGTATACCCTTTACTTCCGTCTCCAATAAAGGTAATAAAAGCCTTTCCCGATCTTAATCAACATGATGATGTTATTGGGAATACCTTTTACTCTATCAAGCTTAATTTTTTGGGATACCTGTTGGCTATTCTGGTATCTATTCCTATTGGGTTTATATTGGGATTGATTCCTTTGTTTAGAGGATTGTTCAGCCAGATTATCAATTCATATCGATTTATTCCGCTCACAGCGGTAACAGGGATTTTTATTATGTGGCTGGGACTTGGTAGTGAAATGAAAGTGTCTTTCTTAGCATTTGGTATAATTGTGTATTTAATTCCGGTAGTCGTCCAGCGAATAGACGAAGTACAAAATGTATATCTTAATACTGTTTTTACATTGGGAGCCACTTCCTGGCAAACGATTAGAACAGTATATATACCTTATGTGTTTTCAAAGATTATCGATGATATCAGAGTGCTTACGGCAATTTCATGGACTTATATCACCATCGTAGAAATGCTTAATAAGGGTGGCGGTATTGGTGAATTGATTTGGACCGCTAAAAGGCAAAGTAGAATAGACAAAGCATTTGCCATACTTATTATTATAGTGGTTATTGGGATTTTGCAAGATCGACTCTTTGTAATGATCGATAGAATATTATTTCCTTTTAAGCACATAAACAAAGGCAACAAACATTAATATGGTACAATTTAACGACAACTCTGATGCTGCCAATATCATAGAGTTACGTAATGTTTTTCAATCCTATGATAACGGAAAGACTAATATTATAGAAAATCTGGATTTATTGGTTGAAGATAAACCTATGCAAGGGCAATTTACCGTGATTTTGGGAATGTCGGGATGTGGTAAATCAACATTACTTCGATATATTGCCGGGTTACAAGAACCTACCTCAGGTACAGTACTGGTAAAAGGGAAACCTGTAAGTAAAGAAAACAGGGTGAGTATGGTATTTCAGCAATACTCTTCATTACCCTGGATGACAGTTTTAGATAATGTAGGGTTGGGATTACGCTTTAAAGGAGTTTCTAAAAAAGAACGAGATGAAAAAGCGATGGAAATGATCCAATTGGTAGGATTAGATGGTCATCAAAAAAAATATGCACAATACCCTACACTTTCAGGCGGACAGCTACAACGAGTAGCTATTGCACGTAGTTTAATGTCGAATCCTGAAATTTTACTGATGGATGAACCTTTTGGAGCCTTGGATGTAAAAACAAGACTGCAAATGCAGGATTTATTGATCGGTATCTGGGAAAAATTTAGCCCAACTATATTGTTTGTAACTCACGATATTCAGGAGGCGGTGTATCTCGCAGATGATATTTATATTATGAAACATGCTCCATCTCAATTTGTAAAGCATATTGATATAGATTTACCGTTTCAAAGAACGCGAGAAACCAAAAGGCTTCAACATTTTGATGAGTTGGTGCACGAAGTAGAAGATGCAATGATGCTAATTGATTCTGAAGACTAATGAGTACCAGAAAATACACTAAGATCATTGATCTGTTCTTTTCCAAATTAAATGAAGAAAACACTTCTTTTTTCTTTAAAGGGAAGTCGATTAACCCTCTTAAAATTTTATCGATCTCATCTGCATTCCCAGCCTTGAGTATTAAAAATGAAGATTTGTTGGTGCTGTATTCTTTCAAAAAATCTATCGATCATCTTGATATGATTATTACTTCTCAGAATATTCATTTAGCAGATCATAAAATTGAGCTGTCCAAAGAAATATTTGAAAAGCCTGAATTTAGTGCCTTTCCTAAGGAACATATAGATTTATTTAATGATCTGATCGACGATTTGATGTTGGTTAAAAAGGATGAAAAAAAGAACCTAGAGCATTTTACCAATAAATTTAAAGACTTCATCAATCAAAAAGAAGATACCAAGCAGCAATTTGATATCGATTATGAGTTTTTAAAAATTCTAAAGCACGAAGGTGAAAAAATTCAGGATTTAGCCGAAGATCTTAACCATAACAAACGATTTTCGAATACCATCAATACTATTGTTCATAAAACAGATGATGCACTGCATTTTAAAGCAGAGCATGTGATTTTGCAGGATATTATCAAGGCGTTTAATATGATATATCCCTTAAGCGATAAAGAGAATGACGTTGCAGATGTGAAAATCAAGTTTCTGTTGGCATTTTTGTTCGAAAAACTACAAGGCAATGATATCATTGCTTCCTTATCTATAGAACGCATCAATGCTTTTGTTAAATCAGAGAAATTTGATGAAAATATTGAAATCATTAAAACAGCTAGTCTTTTTAACCTAGGGGATGAGTATAAAAATGAGTTTCTACTACCTTCAATTTTGAAAAGATTAGATAGTAATCATTTTGCAAATTCGGGAGCATTTTTATACCGTATTGCTTCTTTGATTACAAAAGCAGACGGAACGATATCTGAAGAAGAAACCGAAGTATTAAAAAAGATTAATGATAAATTATCACATCCAAAAGAAAAGCTAGAAGGTGTAAAACATACCGAGATTGATGAAAATGAAACGCTGGAGGATGTAATGGATGAATTAAATGAGCTTATTGGATTAGATGTAATAAAAACAGCTGTACATGAGCTTTCTAATTTTCTGAAAATCCAAAAGATACGAGAAGAAAAAGGACTCAAAAATGTAAATAACTCCTTGCATTCTGTATTTATGGGGCCTCCGGGTACAGGTAAAACAACTGTAGCACGATTAGTCTCTAAAATATATAAACACTTAGGGTATCTTGAAAAAGGGCATTTGGTAGAAACCGATCGTACAGGAATGGTAGCAGGATATGTAGGTCAAACAGCATTAAAAGTAGAAGAAGTAGTAAAAACTTCGTTAGATGGAGTGTTGTTTATTGATGAGGCATATTCTTTGGCCAAAGACAATAAAAAGGATTTTGGTAATGAGGCGATAGAAGTACTGCTTAAAAAAATGGAAGACCATCGTGATCAGCTTGTAATTATCGTGGCAGGATATCCCGATGAAATGGAAGAGTTTATTGAATCTAATCCCGGATTGCAATCGCGATTTAATCGATATTTTACTTTTGATCATTATAAACCCAAAGAACTCATTGGTATTTTTGAGCTGTTTTGTTTGAAAAATGATTTTGTGATCACAGAAGACGCCAAAGAAAAATTACAGTTTATTTTTGAGAAATTGTATGAAAAACGACATAAAAGCTTTGGTAATGCCCGGGTAGCAAGAAATCTATTCGAAAAAATTATTGAATACCAGGCAAATCGTATCGTATCGATAACACCGCTTACCGAAGAATTATTAAAAAATATTGAAGAAGAAGATATTCCACCTGTTAATCAAACGGTAGAAGAATATCTTAGGTTTCAACAAGATGAAGAAGACGCTTAAAATAACAATGTTATGCATATTGAAAAAGTTCTTTCATATTATCAGGATTGTTATAAGCAAGAATTTAGAAACAATGACATACTCAATTTTTTAGGAGCCAAGGTTGATAAGCGATTTTTTTTAAAAGATATACAAAGTTTATATCGTGAGGAAGATACTACGTTTATGCAAATCGAATTTGGAGATGAATTATATAAATATCTCGAAATTCATAAAAAAGAAAAAACATTTGTCGCTTGTAGTTTCTTTATCACCGGAAAACTTACATTTCTTGGTAGAAAGAGAACGATTTGTGCCCCTTTAATAGTCACTCCTGTAGCCATCGATATCAATAATGATGCATTATATCATTTGAAATACGACTTTGCTGAGAATCGATCTAATGATGCTTTGTTGCAACTGATAAAGTCGAATTATAATTTGGATGATTCTTTTGTTTTAGAAATTAAATCATTAATTAATGATCTACCACCTAGTGAGCAAAATATCAAAGAACTCTCCAAAAAATTAGAGAGTTATATTCCTATTGATAGTAGTGAACTTCAAGAGTTACCTACTTTGCTATCTGGGGATACTTTGCATAAATACAAGAAATCTGAACAATTAAGACTACTCCCTGTTATAGCACTTGGTATTGTAGAAAAATCTAAATCTAATCGTGATGTACTATACGAAATAGATGAAATAAAAGAAGGGCATTTATATAATGAAACACTTCAGCGTTTTTTTTCCAGAAGGAAAGAAAATCTAACTTCATCTGATGAGTCTAGTAAAACAGTTTATGTTCCTTCTAACCTGAGTGCACCACAACTAAATATTATTCATTCAGTTAAATCTTCTCCTTTAAGCGTCGTGATTGGCCCACCGGGAACTGGTAAATCTTACACTATCGCTTCCTTGGCAATTGATCAGGTATATCATAACAAAAGTGTATTGATATGTTCTAAATCTGATCAGGCAGTAGACGTATTACAGGACAAGATTGTAAATGATTTGGGAGTAAAAGGTCTTTCTATAAGAGCTGGTTCTGGGAGAGGACATCGATCCAAACTTACAAAGAAAATTGAGTCTATTACACGTTTTCGAAAAGCAGGAGGCGATTATTATATTCCTAAAAAACAAAAGGAAATAGATTACGCTCAAAATAAAATAGAAGAAATAAGTGAAGAAATTAGAGAAAGAGAAACTCGGGAAATAAAAAATGCAGAACTTTTTCTAGATCACAAACCTTCTTTTTTTAAACGGCTCAAACGACATTATGTATCCAAAAATGTATTAAAAGAATATCCTTTCTGGCAACTCATTGATTTATTGCATCATTATATTTTACAGAAAAATAGACATATTAAAGAAATCATTTCTTTAAAATATCAAGATAAAATTGAGAGTTTATTACAAAAAGACAGAACTTTTCCTCAATTACTAAAACTACATAAAACAAAAGATCCAGAGGAAAGGGAGCGATTATTTCAAACCATAGATTTTCATTCGGTATTACAATGCTTACCTATATGGATTACCAAATCTACAGACGTGAGTAATGTTTTTCCGTTAGAGAATGATATTTTTGATGTAGTAATCATAGATGAGGCTTCGCAATGTGATATAGCAACAATGATTCCGGTACTGGCAAGAGCTAAAAAAGTAGTTGTAGTAGGAGATCCAAAACAGTTACGTCATGTTTCTTTTTTATCCAGAGAAATTATGGAGAAAATAGCAAATTCATATGGATTACTACAAAATGTGGATGTACTAAATTATAGAGAAACCAGTATCCTTGATTATGCAATGGAACATCTACCCTCGCAAAATAATATTCATTTTCTGGATGAACATTACAGAAGTGTACCAAGTATTATACGTTATAGTAATCAAAAATTTTATTTTGATAAACTAAAAGTAATGTCAGATCTGCAAATCCATCACAAATCATCTGCAATACATTGGATATTTTGTGAAGGGGAAAAACTGAAAGATGGGAGAAATCTGGAGGAAGCTAATAAAATATTGCAGGATATAGAACAAGTAATTGAAGAAGAAGTATATGTAGCTCCCGAAATATCTACTACTATAGGTATTCTTTCTCCATTTAGAGATCAGGTAAATTACTTGAAAAGTAAAATAGAAGAGTTTGATCTGGCAGCTATAAAAAAACATAAAATAGCTGTAGGTACTCCGTTCGAGTTTCAGGGAGAAGAGCGAGATCAAATGTATATCACTTTTACGATAGATGATCAAACCAGCACTTCGGTGTTTCAGTATTTAGATAGGGAGGATGTGTTCAATGTGAGTATTACACGTGCTAAGCAAAAACAATATTTGTATTACTCTTTCAATTCAAAGAATTTTAAAAATCAGCATTTACTGATAGATTATCATTCTGAAACAAGAATAGAACGGCAACATACTATCGTTTCTGAGCCTACAGATAACTTTGCAACAGAAGTACACGAAGAATTAATTCAATTAGGAATTACTGAAGAAAATATTATCACCAATTACCCATTGGCAGGATATATAATGGATATGTTGGTAACCTATAACCAAAAAACAATTTGTATTGATCTGGTGGGATACCCGGGAGTATTAGAAAAAACATTCTCTGTAGATCAGTATAAAACTTTGTTTAGAACCAATATTCCTATTATTACCATACCTTATGCTTATTGGTTGTTTAATAAAGAAGCTTGTATAGCGCATATTAGAAAAAAAGTAAGAATCAAAAAGTGATAACCGAAAAAGACATATCCAAAAGATTAGGGCGAACTATCAAATCACCGATTAGGATAGGTGATGTAACAGATTTGGGGATAGACATCACTACTTTTCTAAATTTTTTCAAACCTTTTTTTGAAGAATTACAAGACGATAAATATCTGGTTAAAGGGAAACAAATTACTTTTTTAAAACAGTCTTTTCCCGAAGAATCAGAAACGATTGAAAGGATTCATCAATCTTATTTTGAAGGTCATGTAACTGGTGAGGTTTTAGATCCGTGGATTCAAAGGTTGGATGCTTCTCAAAAACAACAATTTGAATACTTGTCGACCATTACTCGCCAACGTAATATTGCTTCTTTTCAAATAGAAATATGGGATGATACTATTTTTGCAGAAAGAATAGTACAGCAATCATTTGAACAGGATGTCGATGATTTTAGAGTATGGAAACGAGTATTCACACAAGCAACCAAAGAAGCCGTTGAAAATGAACTGTTTTTTGAGCTACTAAAAAAAATAACTGGCTTGGTTAAAAAGATTCATCCCGAAATCAGGAAGTTGCAAATCACTAGTCATTTTATGCGTACAATTTCTCAGGGAAAAATCAAAGGAGAGAATGCACCAGAAGGAGTTCATGAAGATGGCGCACAATACATTATGTCTGCATTGGTAATAAACCGACAAAATATTATTGGCGCAGAAAGCCAGATTTATGAGAAATCATCATCAGAGCATAATGAGTTGATCTATAGTAAAGTATTAGATCCTGGAGAGTTTATTTTTCAAGCAGATACCGGAGAAGAATTTACTTTTGGTAATGATCTATGGCATTATGTAACTCCTATCGAGCCTGATGACTCTTTAAAGTTAGGAATCAGAGATATTATAGGGTTTGATATTGATATTTTATAATAGAGGCTGACCTGTATGCTGAAATATTTTTTTAGATTCTTTTTCAATTTGCTTTTTGATCAATTTGAATTTGGTTTGATGGTATACATCAACCAATAGTTTTTGACCTTGCAGATCAAAATGATGTGCCAAAACCTGGATACATATAGCCCCCAAAGCTCTTGATGTTGGGCCTAATTTTATTGCATTGGTACTCGAATATGAACGTTCCAAAATGAGTTGAATAAAAGGTATGGATTTTACATCTTTATAAAATGCAGCCGATAACACTAATCCTTTAATGATTAAGATATTTTCCTTACGCATAGGTTCATAATCATAGAAATAAAAATTATTTCGGTAATACGTATTTCTATAAATTGGTTTTACTTTAGGTTTAAAATTTGAAGCCCTTTCTAATAGTTCTCGAACTAATTTTTTATACGTGTTAAGGTGTATTTTTGAAAACTCTTTTTCTATAGTATAAAAAAGCTGAGGTGGAGTATTTAAACCCTTGTTTTTACTTAAAACCATTAAAATTTTAGAAAAAGGCGATAAGATAGCATCATCCAACTTTGCAATTAATTGATTTGTATAAACTCCAAAATGATCTGGTAATAACAGAAAAACGACACTTACTTTATCAGATTTGATAGTGTAGTGATCAAGTAGAATACGTTCTATATTAGCCACTTGTTTTTGATACTCTTTATATTCACTTTTCTTGACATGATTAGAAGAGATAAAGAATCTTAAAAAATTATAAAACTCTTTGGAGATTTCTTTTTGCTTAGAACGTTCATGAAGAAGAGATATAATTCGATCTAGAGAAAAGTGAGATGAATAGTATTCTACTGTATTCCAAAAATTGAAAAGAATAATAAAATCTTTTTCTGTTAAAGGTAAATCTTTATCCAGTAAATAATTTAGAAGTCTTAATTGAAACCTAATATGAACCCCATTAAAGGTATCATTACCATTATTTTCTTTTTTTATTTCTAGGATATGATAATGCAAAAAAAGTAATCTAAACTCAAGGGATCTCTTTAATAAATCATTAAAAGTTGTTAATTGTTCATAGTCATATAGCATCATTCCCAGAAGAATCTGGGGCTTCTTTTTTTTAGCTTCTTCAAAAATGGCTAAAAGAATTTTTTTAGGATTATTTTCGATTTCATCTTCCCATAAGATGTCTAAATCAAGTATCTTTTTTTGATTGATAAAGCTTTCTAAATCAGTTATTTTTTTTAACTCTTCAGGAGTAATCTCAAAATTAGACTTTTTAATACTAAAAATAAAAGAAAGAAGTTTATCGGTTTTCATTGTTTTTGCTCTTCTTTTAGACCAAAATGACTAAGAAAGTATACAGCTTATTTCATCCAGAGAAGAACCATAATCAAAACTAAAATCGATATGTACCAGATCTCCGGCTTTTACCTCCTGGGTATTGGTAGTTTTTAAAACTGTTGGAGGCATCAGGCTATCGGTACCTGTGAAATTAGAACCTTCGGTTACTTCTACATAAGATTCGAGATAAAGTGCATTTACAGTCCCTGAAAATAAAACGGGAACAGAAAAACTTAATCGTACACCTTGTTTTTTCTCTTTGAGTAATTCAATTTCATTAACCAAAAACTGTTGCGTTAGGAACATAGGTTGATGTCTTGTAAAATTTACTGGATAGTGATGTATTTCTGCCTCTATTTCGGCTTCGCATAATCTGGCAAAATTCACAATACGATTAGGGAATAATTTTCCTCCGGGTTTTAAAAAGGATCTCATGTGCTGAAATATCTGTACCTGAAACTCATTGGCACAATAGATACTCATAAGTTCTCCAACCACAAAGTCTACTTTTTCTGGCAGATCTACAGTTAACGCATCTGCATAGATGACTTCTACCTTATCAGCCCAGGGATATTTTGCAATTTCTTTATTGATAAAAGGAACCAGATCTGGGTTATTTTCAATTAGATATGCTTTTTTAACATAAGGCATATATAATTTGGTTAGAGGAAGAGTTCCCACACCAACTTCACATACAACCGCATCCTTAAAGTTATTATTCAAAGTGAATGCTTTATGAAAAGCATCTACACGTTGCTTATCAGTTTCCATAATCTTATAGTAAATCTCTGGAAACCCGTAATGAGATTCGTCAAATGTTTGTGCTTTAAGTAAACTATATTTTAAAGCATCGTAATTATCTATAATATTTTTGAATAACTTGTCTTGCATAGGATGTCACTAGTTTTAGGTAAATATAGTGATTCTGCAAGTCAAAAAACTTCTGGAGTTTTTAAAAACCCCAGAAGTTTTTTGATTTTCTTTAATTTACTGATCTAAGCACCAATGTAAGATTTTAGCAATGTTTTTGGCATCATCAACTCCTCTGTGATGCGTTCCTTCCAGAGGGATTTCTAAAATTCCTAATGCACCTTTCATTCCTACTTTTTTTCGCAGGCCTTTAACTTGAGAAAAAAGTTCTTTTACATTGATATGATTTTGTGATAAAGGATACTCCATTCCTCTGTGGGCACATTGTTTCTTCATCATGTTTAGATCGTATTGGCCATAACTCGCCCAGGTGTATTGATGACCACTGTATTGAGTTCTTAGTATTTCGCAGGCAGCTGCAAAAGAAACTCCTTCTTTGTCTACTAATTCTTGAGTAATCGTAGTGAGTTCTGTGCAAAAAGGACTGACTTCTGATTGTTCGGGTTTAATGAGTATCCCTTCATTTTTAGAAATATTTCCTGTTTGAGTATCCAAAAGGCAGATTCCTATTTCTATAATTTCATTGACCTGACCTGCAGGAATGGGACCATTCCAGCACGTAGCTTCTAGATCTATGACTATAATTGTATTTGTTGTTTTCATTTTTTTGATTTTCAATACATCATCCCAGCAAAAGCTGGGATGATGTGCTTTATGATTTCTTCTTTGATTTTTTAGAAGAAGACTTATCCTTAGATTTTTTCTTCTTTGGCATTTTATTTTTAATTCGTTCTTCCTCTTCTTTTATTTCATTGATGAAATGATTATTGTAGGCATTCTCTTTTGCCAACTTCAGATATTTTAATGCTTTTTTATAGCCTTTTTTTTGCTCAAAAAGAATTCCTTTTTTTAGATATAGCATTGCCTTATCTGTTCCTTTTACGGTTAGGGCAAAGTCAACTAGTTTTTCGGCTTCGTCATAATCTTCATTCCAAAGTAGAACATTGATATACTTTGGATATACATCTAATGCATACATGTCCTCTGCTAAAGCTTGCTGATAATACTCTTTTGCAACCTCGTAATTCTTCAAACTTTCTGCATATATCTGACCCAAAAGACTTAATGCAATCGGATTTTTTTCATCATAAGACAATGCATAGTTTAAAGACTCTACAGCTTCCTCTAAGTTATAAGGATAGGCGTCTAATGCCTGAAATAAATATTTGTCTAGTAAATTACTCATTTTCTAATTCTTTAATTGATTACGTAAATCATTTTTTAATTGATTTCGTTTGTTTTTAAAGGTTTTTACTTCTTTTTTCTTTTTGAAATCAGTTCCTTTAAATACTCTAATTGGATTACCGCGTAGAACATTTAAGTGGTTTTCCCATTCGTCTGACAGCGATTTTTTTAGTTGTTCTAACTGCACTGCGACTACTTTGGTTTTTAATCGTTCGATAGCAATTTTTTTGTTCTGATGCTGCGATCGACTATCCATGGCTACTGCAATTGTTCCTGTTGGTTTATGTGTTGCTCTAACTGCAGAATTCACCTTATTTACGTGCTGACCTCCCGGCCCCGAACTTCGCATAGTTTGAAATACAATATCTTTTTCGGCTATTTTTTTTATAGGTATAAGATCTAATTCATAAATACCGATAAACCAATTTTTTCGTTTATGATATTTACGAAAAGTCGAGGTTCCTATCCATTGTACAGTTCCTAACCAAGAACTCGCAAATGAAGTAACTTCATTGCCTTCTAGTTTTATTGTAACCGATTGTACTGTGCCGTTTTCTATGCCTTTTATTCTTTGGAGAATAGTATAGGTTAATCCCACTTTTTGTACATCTTCCAAAAAACATTTAAGTACTTGGGCTACGACCCAGCAACATTCTGCCGGGCCTCTTCCCGCTGTTATTTGTATAATCTTTTGATTCATTTTCTTGTTTTTTACAGACCTCACAGGTTTTAAAAACCTGTGAGGTCTTAATTTTGCGTTAGGGATTGAGGTTTTGTTGGAGCTCCTCGCAGAGAGCGACTGCCGAAAGCCCGACCCTTTGGGTAACGCCCTAACTTTTATTTATCCATTCGAACAATTTTTGGCGTAAATGTTCCAAGAATTTCTACGAGTTCTTGTTGATTGGCCATTACTTTTTCAATGTTTTTGTATGCCATTGGTGCCTCATCGATTCCTCCTCCTATAAGAGTTACATCATGCGCTTTTAACTGCTTTTTGATCTCATTTTTTGTAAATTTCTCTTTACATTTTCTTCGAGAGTGTAAGCGACCAGCCCCATGCGATGCAGATTGTAAACTTGCTTCGTTTCCTAATCCTCTAACAATAAAACCTGGTGCCGTCATAGAACCGGGAATGATTCCCAATTCACCTTTGGCAGCTGGTGTAGCTCCTTTTCTATGCACAATGCACTCTTCGCCATTAACCTCTTGTTTCCAGGCAAAGTTGTGATGATTTTCAATTTTTGCTATGGGTTTTGACCCTAATAACTTTCCTATCCTAGCATGAATATCATCATGACAAGCTTGTGCATAATCACCAGCAAGATTCATCGCCAGCCAATATTCCTGGCCATCGTGAGTATCTAAATCTAACCAAGCCAATTGTTGTACATGCTTTGGTAACGGACATTGCTTAGTAGCTAAATAGGTATAGTGTTTGGCAATATTAGCTCCCAACCCTCTTGAACCACTATGTGATAAAACGCCTAAATACTCACCAGTCTTCAATCCCCATTCATTTGTTGCATCTGTAATGGTAATTACTCCAAATTCTACAAAGTGATTACCACCACCAGAGGTTCCTAGCTGCTTATACGCTTTGTCTTTCAATCTTTTTACTAACGGAATGGTTTTAAATTCATCTCGTTCAAAGATCTCATGGTCATGCTTTATCTTATGAGTTTCATACATTCCGAACTTGGTATGTTCAGAAAGTATATTCTCAAGCTGATGCTTTTTTCCTTTGAGATAAGAGATTGCTATTGGATAGACCGTTAAACACATTCTACATCCAATATCTACTCCAACTCCATAAGGAATCACAGCATTCTTTGTTGCCAAAACTCCTCCGATAGGAAGACCATATCCAGTATGGGCATCTGGCATTAAAGCTCCTGCAATTGCAACCGGTAATTTTAAGGCATCAAATAATTGATATTTTGCTTGTTCATCAATTTCGTTTTCACCATAAATCTGAAAAGGAGAGCGAGTTGTTTTCAATGCATGCTTTTTGACCTCTACAGGTTTTAATAAACTCTCTGCTATCTTTCCCCAGATACCATCACCATGATATGCTTCTGGATTAAGCAATACTTTTTTAGCTTCAATTAATATGTGTTCTTTTTTTACTCTCTTTTGATATCGATTAATCTGACCCAAAGCCACATTAATACTATTATTCTTTGGAAAGCCTAATTTAATTAGGTCCTTTCCGCTTAGTTTCTTTCCCATTAGTATAGGTTTTGATATTTGTCAATAATGAGTGATGTAATGAATTTTCATTACTGACATAAACTTGATAAAATGTTTCGAGAGATTTTATTGAGATTTCAATTACACTTCGACAAAGCCTGTCTTGAGTTTATCGAAGGGCTCAGTGTGACAATGCAATCTGATTAAAAGGAAAAATAAAAAACCCGAAACTTTATGGCTTCGGACTTCTTCTCATATATAATGGAAATTATGTATTGGTGAAGTCCCGAAGCATACTCTTAAAAGAACCTGGTTCTTTTGGAGTGTTGCAATATATGTCTGTAAAAATCATATTACTTCGGTTATTAAAGATTAACTATTTATGGTTTTGCAATTTATGAACTGCGGTGCAAATATGTAATCTATTTTTTAATTATACAACTAAAATTAAAGATTTAATTTATTGGTATTCAGTGTGTTGTGTTGTTTTTAGGCATAAGAATCCCTGTCCGTTTTTTAACGGATATTGCCTGTTTGGTAACCAATTGCTGTTCTGATGTTTATCTCTCAAATACCATTTTGTTTGATAAAATAGATATACAAAAAAAGATGATAAAAAAAAGCGTCCAAATGTATTGGACGCTTATGTTTTTTATATCTCATGTATAGTTTGCTACCTATATTCTTGATTTAAAAACGGCTTTACAGCGTCCTTTTTATATGTAAAAAATAATAGCATAGGCTTAAAACTTGTTTTTTGGTTCAAAATTATGATGCAAATATGAGGTTATTTTTTAACCCTTCAAAGGGTTTATTGTAAGAACTCATTTAAACTTTTTCGATTTGCTAAAAAATTATTGTTTTCAACCCTGTTTTTATCTTTTTTTATTTCTGTAGCCCTGCTATGCAAATCAAAAAAGCCTTCAACAGAGCTAAAAACATTTAATTTTCACTTAAAACCAAAAAGTTTAAATATGAGTTCTAATTCATAGCTCTAATAGACTTTATCCGCTATAAGAAACTCTTCATCTTTTTTTGTTCTGATTCGTCAGAATCTGGTTTTTTGATCCCAAATCCTATTCTCGATATACTTCTTCCTATGGTCGAAGAAATCGAATTGACAAATTTGAAATTCAAAAATATCTAAATGCACAATAGGTTAACACTTTATTTATTGCACATGAGTGAATAGCTTATTTACAATTTTCCAATCCTTATTGATTTTGGTTAATGATAAATAGTCGTAATAATTATAACCTAGCATGGGGACGTGTAATTTTGCCATGGCAATTTTACCCATAATATCGATCCCTATAATTTTCATTTTTAGATTCTCGTTTAAATCTCTAGGACTTTGTCTACTTTTAACTCCCTCGATATATTCATTTACGCTTTTTAAATAATCTACACCTTTGATATCTCCATAGATATATGCCTTTTCATGAAAACAAGATTCAAGTTTGGTTATATCTCCATAAAAAATTCCCTCAAAGTAATCGGTAATTAGACTTTCGATTTCTTTTATATTTTCTTGATACATAATTTATTTTTTTAGATGGCGTGTCCAACTGTATGTCCTCCTGCCACATTAATTGTTTCTCCGGTTACAAAATTTGATGTAGCCAAATAATATGCTGCTTCTGCAATTTCATTAGCTTCTCCAATTCGGTTTAGTAAATGCAATCCTGCTAAACTATCGGCATCTTCAATTCCGATTTTACCTTGTAATGGGCTTCTGATTATCCCAGGAGCAATTGTGTTTACTTTGATATTATTTTTACCAAATTCGGCAGCAAGTTGCCTGGTTAAAGCATGTATGGCACCTTTACTCGTAAGAGGAGCTGTTGCCGGGAATCCATCTATGGCATGGTCAACTAAGACGGTTCCGATGTTTATAATTGAACCATTTTGTTGTTTTATCATATGAGGAATCACAGCTTGCGATGTAAAATATGTTCCTTTTAGGTTTACATTCCAATAATGATCTAAATCTTTTTCTTCAACATCTAAAAAAGGTTTTGGAGAAAATACTCCTGCATTATTAATTAAAACAGCTACAGTATTGAATTTTTCTATTGCCAGGCTTACAAGTTTTCGTCCTGTCTCTTGTTTGCTTATATCTCCTGCCAGGTAGATTGCATTCGAAGGAGAACCGAGTTCTTCATAAGCGTTTTTTAAGTTTTCTTCGTTAGAAGAGTTCATTACCACATTACTTTCTCTTGCTATAAAGTATTTTGCAATTTCTTTACCAATTCCGGTGGATGCTCCTGTAATAATTACTGTTTTGTTTTTCATGGTTTTTATTTTTTAGTTCCTAAATATTGTTTGCCGTTTACCCCCCAATTTTTGATGGGTATTTCTTCAATAACGACATGAGTCGTTTTTGGGTTTTTGTTCAATATGTCAACAACGAGCTGTGTAACTCCTTCTATTAATAGACGTTTTTGGTCTGTCGTTACTTGTTCATCGGTAACTTTAATGTTAATGTATGGCATGACTTTTTTATTAAATTAATTGTCATACAAAGGTGTTGTAGAATGTGATTATTAGGAAGGAGGATTGTCACTTCTTTAAAGTGATACATATCACTTTAACCCGAATTATACATTAGAAAATCTATTACCTCTTGAAACTACTTCAAAATATACCGTTGCACTACATTTTTCAGTTTAACCGTAGCGATGCTATGCAAAAACTAAGAAAATGCCATATTTTAGGGTACTTTCAAGTCTCATAACGAAGTTCTAATGTATAATTCGGGTTGAAGCGTATAAATGCGGTAAAAGAAATAAAATTAAGAGTTTAGTCTGCTAAGCGTTTCTCTGGAAACTCCTAAATATGCAGCAATCATTTTTTTGGGAACACGTTGAAAAAGTTTTGGATAGTGTTCGAGAAGTAATTCATAGCGTTCTTTAGTCGAATTTTTCAATAATGATAAGATTCTATTCTGAAGCGCAATTCGACCAATTTTACTTTTTTTTGCCCAAAAACGTTCCATTTTATGCATTTTGGCCGTTAGTTTTTCTCTATTTTCAAAAGTTATATAGAGTAGCTCGCTATCTTCTATACAGTCTATAGAAGTTTTGGATTTAGTTTGTTTTACAAATGATTCATAATCTGTAATCCACCAATTTTCCATCCCAAATTGTAGTATATGCTCTTTTCCTGTATGGTCTATAAAATAGCTTTTTAGACATCCTTTTATGATCCAGTATTCTTTGTTAACAATTTCTCCTTCCTGAACGATATATTGATGTTTACGTTTTTTGATTTGCTCAAAATGACTCAAAACAAAATCGAATTCTTCATCAGTAAGGCTGATTATTTCTTCAATATGTTGTCGTAAAGGATGTATCATTTTAATTGTTATTAACGCTAAATACATGAATCAAAGCAAGGCTAATATACCTGAATCCATTGATTATTCTGTGTTATTTTTATTTCTTGCTAAACTTATAAAAAATTAGTACTATAGCCAATATACAATAGCCTTTTGGTTATCATTTACTAGTTTTCTTATTCCAATATTCCAACCAATTCAACGGCTCAGCCAGCTTATGTTTATTTAACTCTAAATGGATTACCCTTCTTTTTTTTCTGTTGGTTGTTCTATTTGAAGCGTGTAAAGTTAAAGGTTTCATTAACATTACTCCACCTTTTTTTACTTCACAGATATGCTCTTTTTCAATTTTCCAATCTTTCGATTCTGCTCGAATTATTCCCTTTAGATGTGATTTTGGAATTACTTTTAGTGCTCCATTATTTTTGTCTGTATCGTCCAAATGAATTCGGATTGTGATGGTGTCCTGTAAGATTTTAATTGGCGGTTGAACCCCGTATTGCCCTTTTTTAAAAGTCCAATTCACATAATTTTCCATAGCTGCTTTTTTATCTACCGAGATGCTCAAATCCTGATGATACCCTACAAACCAATTCGATTCGCTTGGTTTGTCAAAATAGATAGCTTTGGTTAAGAAATAGTCGGATTCAGAAAGGTCAGAAATTAATGTAGTCAGTTTTGCATTAAACAGTAACTCGGTTAATCCAGGAACATTTTTTGTCAGCTGTCGAATTGCAAACAAATCCTTTGTTTTTAGAAATGAATTCCCTTCTTGTTCAGTACTTTTTATACAAGTCAAAATTTGATTTATTTCATTCTCTGAATATAAGTTGGCTAAAACGGAATATCCATTTTCTTGAAGCTCTATTTTATTCTTTGCGTAGTTCATTTTTAGCTTATGGATACTATCTTTTATAGGTTAGGTTTGTTTCTCGAAAGGAGGAATGTAGATGAATTATAAATTATTTTTTATTCTAATTATTGCTAAATCATCTGTCACCAGATGGTTCCATTTATCTTTTAATTGTATTGAGTTATCCGTTACAAACTCTTTGTAAAATTTGTTTTTAGCAATATCTCGTATAACATGAGTTTTAGTGCTTTTTATACATTGTTATATGCTTTTTAATTTCGTTCAAGTTTTTTATTTCATATTCTTTTGAAATAGGAGTGTAACGATTAATTCTCAAATAATTCCATTCCATGTTTTTTGCTCCTACAATATCTGACTTAAAAGAATCTCCAACCATTAATATTTCATTTGGTTTGTTACTAGTTAATTTTTCTATTTCTTTAAAAATCTCTTTATCGGGTTTTAAAAATCCATAATCACAAGAAAAAACCATTTTCTCAAAATACTGATCAAGATTATTATAAAAAACAGGTTCTTTATATGGCGATGCTAAATTTGAAATCAAGAAAATTCGAAAGTCTTTTTTTAAGTCTTCAAGAACATTTATAACTTCTTCATAAATAACGATAGAGTTTAATTCCTGTTCTAAGTCAGGTAGTTTTTTATCATATAATGCGCTAAATTCAGAAGGTAAAATATCCCTTAATTCGTTAAGATCATTTTTCATCACGAGCTGTAGGTATGTTGAAGTATCCATACCGAAACCGTTTTGAGAAGTTTTAAATAATTTTAGAAAGAAATGCTTTGATTCTTTTATTTCAATCAAAGTATTATACAAATCAAAAACTATTGTTTTAATATTATTCATCTCAATTCTTCACAACAATTATACAAAAGACATATGCCCTTTATATGCAATATGCATTCACAAATCTAAGGGATTTTTGATGAATCGAATAGTTTCATCCCGATGGTACGGATTTAAGATGCAAATCTGCGTCATCTGGCTATACCCAAACCAGTAATAGTAATATGAAAACAATAGAAAATATATACTTAAGTAGTAGTAAATAATTTTTCGTTAATCAAAAATCTACTAGATTTGTCCAACGCCACTAAGCTAAACATACAGCTATTCATTGGCGGTAATTTGAAAAATAATTTTGATTAATGAATATTATATTTAAGCGGATTGAGATTAAGGACAAAAATATAGTCCTAGGCTTATTTAAAAAGACTGCTGAAAAAATCAATAAAATGAATATTGACCATTGGCAGTATTGGAAAAATCCACCTATAGAAAAGATTAAATGGGTTGAAAATGGTATTCTAAATAACGAGTTCTTTTTTATCGATAACCAAAACGAGGAAAATTTAGGTATGGTTAGAATACTAAATGAAGACTTGTTATACTGGGGGAAACAAAATAAAAAAGCAAAATACATTCATTCATTAGTAGTCAAAGAAAAATATAATGGAAAAGGAATTGGAACTAAAATAATTAATCAAATAGAGGGTATTGCTAAAAAGGATAACTGTAGTTATTTAAGACTTGATGCTGACTCCAAAAACTCAAAACTTTGTAGTTACTACGAAAAAATAGGATTTAAGAAAGTTGGAACAAAAGAGTTACCATTATCAGTTAATAATCTCTATGAGAAAGAATTGAAATAAAACTACCCGATGATACGGGTTTAAGGTGCAAATCTGCTTTTACTTTGATATTAGATAAGAATAGATAGTTTTCTATATTTAATAAAGAGAAGTAGAGGTGAACTATCAAATCCGCAAAGTCTCCAAAGACTTATATCGCGCATTAGTTCTCTACATTCTCTTTGTCTTGTTGAATAGCTTCAAATAGAATGATAGACTTATAGGTCTAATAAAGGCTTTAAAGAAATTCAACTTTTTATTATCTATAATCTCAAAATTATGAAAAATTATTCGCTATTGAAGATATTGGAAATGGCATTTGGAAAGTATTTTATAGAAATGTATTTTTAGGTTTCTTTGATGAAAAGAATCTAAGAAAGAAACAACAAGCAATAAGAATAGAAACTAATTTAGTGTAAACACCTAATCTTTAACTTGTGTAAACTATGTATCTTAACGAACAGAAGGGAGCAAATGCAATATAAATTGTTGTGTGTAGTTTTGTTTATTTCAAACTAATCCAATTTTGGATTTCAATTTTTATTTTCTCTAACTCTTCGATAATAATATATTCTTTATTCTTCTTTTTCTTTTGCCTTATTCTTTTTAGTTCGTCGTAAATTGTATAAAATTCCATTAAAGATTTTAAGTAAAATTTTTCTTTTAAATATATAAGGATTTTATCAACAGCTCTTTGAGTTTTGTTTTCTTTTAATAGATTTTGTATCTCATCAATAGTAGTCTTTGGGATATTAAATTCTTCCCAGCATTTAATATTATCTAAAAAAGATTCAGTAGATAGAATTAACCTACAAGTCTCTTGTTTTATCAATAGAAATGAAAGACATTCTGTTTTTTCATCTAAAGACATTTGACTACTACTATCTTTTTCCAATAACACTCTCAATTTTTGACCTTGTTCATAACCCGTCCCAAAACCGATATAATATTCAATTCCAGGCGATGTATAGTAATCAGGAATTTTCAACCCTTTTATTCCATTATCTACATACATAGTAATATGAACTGAGTTGTTTAGACCTTTTATACGTCCGTCAAATATCCCCTTAGCAGTAGGATGAAGCATTCCTCCCATATTTTTTTATAGAGTCCGTTTTAATTCTGAGTAACGTTTTTGTAATTAGTTATTAAATAATTAACTTCCCGAAAAACATTTCCTCAAAGTAATTAATTTTTCAGGAAATAGAAGGAATTACACATAACAATTATATAAAGGATATATGTCTTTTATTCTATTGTTGTAGAGCATTAAAAAGAGGAATTCTAAAAGACTAAATGGAAATACAAAATAAGTTACCAAATTATTACATTTTAAAAAGATCTCTAGCTGGGCTTATTGATTATATAATTTACTTTTCACTGTTCTATGTTTCTTGCCTACTATTTGGAGAGAAATTACCTGAAGGAGGATATACCGGAAATCATCTTTTATTTTTCTTTTTTGGAATCTGGATATTGACTATGGTAGTAACGGAAATAGTTTTCCAAAGTACAATCGGTAACCTAATATTCGGACTAAAGGCAGTTCATAAAAGTGGTAAAAAAATGGATTTTTGGCAACCATTACTAAGACATTGTTTTGACTTAATAGATATGTGGCCATTAGGGTTAGTTGGGATTCTAACAATTAAATTTACTAAGGAAAATCAACGTCTAGGAGATATTATAGCGGAAACGATTGTTATTGAACGAAATAAAAATTAAAAGGGCGAACACATAATATTTAACAGAATGAAATATTTTACTTTATTTTTTATATTCTTATTTATTTCATGTAGTGGGATAAAAGAAGACAATATCATTGGTGTATGGAAAATCGCCAGTACATCATTTGAAAGCGATGATAAAAAAATAGTAACTGAATTAGGAAAAAAAATGTTAACTGAATTGAATAAAGATGACATTTACAATTTTAAAATTAATAATGATGTAGAAGTTAATCACGGTCATAGGATAACCAATGATAAATGGTATTTGAAAAAAGGCACCTATTTGTATATAAAATGGGAATTTGGAACTGATAAGTATAAAATACTAAAAATGACAAAAGATTCAATGAAATTACAAGAGCTTCCTCTTCATAACAAGACATTTATATACGAGTTGGTAAAAGTCAAATAATAAAACATTTGCTAACAATTTGTATAATGCAAATGCACCTTTTGGGATGCAAACACACCAGACAAGAGACGTTGTAGTACATTGATGAAATGACAGAAACTGAATTAACATATAAAGAGGGAGTGTAATTTAAGCTCTGGAGTTGCTAGCTTTTTTACTCAATCCATTTTCTAAATTCGCTTGTTGCAGATGCACTTGTAATTAAATGCTGTTTGTAGTTTTTGATTGAAATTGCCAATCTGTCTCCAAAGTAAGGTTCAATTTTTTCGATGAAATTGATATTTACAATTTCACCACGATTAATTTGAAAAAACTCTTTTGGGTTTAACTCTTTTATTAAATCAGATAACTTGTAGCGAAATTCATTTTCTTTTCCACTTTCATCAATCGCGATGCATTTTCCTGAATTAGATAAAATTGCTCCCGTATTTTTGGTGCTCACAATTTTTATTTCTGTTTTGGTTTTTACAATGATCCGTTCTTTGTAATTGTTGTTTAATCCGTGAATGGTTTCTGATATTTTCTTCCAATTTACCTCTTTGTTTTGTAGGCTTTCAAACTTTTCCATTGCCTTGTAAAACTTGCTATAACTGATCGGTTTTAACAGGTAGGCTATTCCGCTTACATCGAAAGCATCTTGGTAAAAGGTGTTGTAGGCAGTTGTAAAAATAATTGGAGATTTTATAATGTTGGTTTTTAACAATGAAAATACATTCCCGTCTAACAATTCAATATCAGAAAAAACCAAATCTACTTGTTCATTGGTTTGATACCATTTTTCTACTTCTTCCTTACTTTGTAACGAAGCTACAATTTCGATTTTGTCGTTGTATCGAAGAATATGATCGGTAATAATTTCGATGTTAATAGCTTCGTCTTCTATAATTAATACTTTCATATTTCAGAAATTAGCGGGATTTCAACAATAAACTCAGTATCAGTTTCAGTAAAAATAACATCTTTATTAAAATTGAGTTGATATTGACGTTTGAGGTAATCATTTCCCGTTCCTGTCCCTAACGTAAAATCTACTTTGTTTAATTTGTTTTTTATCACAATGGTATCCTCATTTCGTGAAAGCGATATCAACAGCGGGTTTTCTTCACTCCCCTTATTGTGTTTTATCGCATTTTCTACGCATAGTTGTAGAGAACACGGAATGATAAAACCATCTGTATTTTCGATACTATTTTCAATTTGATACGTATTTCCAAAGCGTTTTTCCATTAAATTCATATAACTTATTAAGAATGATAGTTCATCTTTCAACTCGACCAATTGTTTTTTTCCATGTTTTAAATAGTAGCGATATACATCCGAAAAATCATCGATAAAATTTTCTATTTGCTCCGGTTGCTTTCTTGCTAATCCTGATAAAACACTTAAATTATTGAATAAAAAATGAGGCTCTAAATTCTTTTGTAGCATTTGCGATTGTAACGTTGCTTTTTCTTTTTCGGTTTGCTCTAATTCTAATATGGTTTTTTGAGATTGTCTGAAATATAAAAATGCAGAAGTAAGCGCAAAAATATCAACAAGTATAAAAGCAACTGACATCGTGTTTATAAATCTAATCATAAAATCATATTCATTATTGTTCATTATAATACCCAAAAGAACATAATCAATAATAACACCAGCGATAACAAATAATAAAAAAGACAAAATATAAACCTTTACAAATTTTAGAATTGTATTTGTCGTGTCTATTCTATTAATGACTTTCCAAGAAACTAGTACTGATATTACCGAAACTGCAGAGAATAGAAAAACAGAAACGTGGTCGAAATAGTCATAAAAATCAATATCACTTTTAGTTCGTACGTTATGTAAAAGATAAATTTTACCAGCATTCCCTAGTAACAATAGTGCAATGACTATTAAAACTTGTTTTAGATTTATTTTTTGATTGAAAATCTTCACTGTTTTGTAATTTTAGATGTACAAAATACATTTTTACGCTAAAAAAAAGCTGTTTAAAATGTCTAATTCTTTAAACAGCTTTATTTTCGATTAATTAGTTTTTGCTCTGTTTTGCTCTTCTTCGTTTCCAGAATTACGTTGCTTAACTTTTATCTTTTTGTTACCAAAACTATAGTTTAGACCAATCTTCACACCTCGGGTATCAAAATAATTATAGTATGTTTGGTCTATTCCGTTGGTTTTGGTGTTTACACTCGTTGCCTTACGCTTTAAAATATCGTTTACGGCTACTGTACAATTTAGTTTTTTGTCTAGTAACGAAAATTTTAATCCAAGGTCTAGACTCACCATTTCAGATATTGAAAAATACATCAATTTTTGTGGCGAGGCATAAATAAGCGTGGTTTCTGCTTGTATTGTTTTTGCTTCGTTTAAATGGAATGTATTTCGGTTATACAATTGAAAGTTCCATCTGCTTACTAATTCAGCGTCTAAATTAAACCCGTCTTTGTATTGTGTATCCATTTTTGATACCGTTGCTTGAGTTGTTGTATTCCACCATTTTGTTGGATTGTATATAAAAGTTTCAGTTAACCCATAATTATAAGCTGTATAAAAATTGTCAAATGTTACCACTATTCTTTGTTGTGCTCCATCTTCTGCTTTAATAATGTTGAAATATCCATTATCTACATAACTTACAAATGCTTTACTGATGAGTTTTCCTTTGTAAATGTGCTTTAATTCTAAATTCTCAGAAATTTGTGGTTTTAAAAACGGGTTTCCTTCTTGATACGAAATAGGGTTAATGTAAAATCGAAAAGGATTTAAACGCTCAAAACTAGGACGTTGAATTCTTCTGCTATAACTCAAATTAAACATATTTTTTCTACTAGGAGTATACCCTAAAAATACAGATGGAAATAGTTTGTTATACGAATTGATATCAGTTTGATTGTTTGTTTCTGAAACTCCTTTTGTTCGAGTGTTTTCAAAACGAAGTCCGATTTTTGTTTGCCATTTTTCACCTAATGGTTTAGACATATCTGCATATACTGCATTAATATTTTCAGAATACATAAACTCATTACTTTGGGTTGGGTCAAAAATTGGTGTACCTGTAGTGGTATTGTAAAACGCTACATCGCTATCTGTTTTTGTAATTGTGGTTTTTGCTCCGTAAGAAAAATTAGCCCATTTGCCTGGGTGTTCCATATCTATTCTTCCGCTATAATTTTTAATGTTTTGATTTGTGCTATTTTTTGCTTCAAAATAACTTTGGTTTGTAACAAATTGTTCACTGCTAAAACCTCTATTAGAAGAATTATTGAAATTAAAGTAATCAACATCAATAGATAATTTTCTACCAAGCGTATCTAATTTTTGAATGTAATGAGCATTAATTGAGTGATTTTTGTTTGTTGTCTCCGCGTTACCTTCATTAATAGTGTACGTTCCATTACCATCATTTGTCAGTGTTCTTCCACCATCGTTTATACCTTTATCTTCAGACAAACCTGTGTATAAAATTCCGACAGTAGCGTTATTTGTTAAATTGTAATCTAAACCTAACCTGCCTGAAATCATATTTTCTTTATTTTTCATATCAAGATTTGATACGGTTGAAGCAGATGGGTAAATAATATCAAATTGATTAAATTGTGCTGTATGTCCTTTAGTTCCATTTAACGAAGCAATTAAACTTACTTTGTTTTTATTGTAGTTAAATGTGTTTCCAAAATTAAATAAAGAATATGTTGCTTGCGTGTAAGAAGTTCTTAATTGATTATTCCAGCTATTTTCTTTTGATTTTTTTAGAACAATATTAATAAGTCCACTATTGCCTTCGGCATCGTATTTTGAGGGTGGTGTGGTAATAACTTCAATATCTTTAATATCATCGGATGCAATGCTGTTTAAATAAGCCGTTAGTTCATTGCCTGATAATTGTATAATTCTATCATTAACCATTACTCGTACATTTCCTTTCCCTACAATGGCTAAATTATCAGTATCTACATTTACACTTGGTGTAGCTTTTAGTGCGTCAAGCGCAGTTCCACCAGTAC
Source organism: Aquimarina sp. MAR_2010_214 (assembly GCF_002846555.1). NCBI lineage: Bacteria > Pseudomonadati > Bacteroidota > Flavobacteriia > Flavobacteriales > Flavobacteriaceae > Aquimarina > Aquimarina sp. MAR_2010_214. The sequence continues at coordinate 5,867,635 of NZ_PJMS01000001.1, read as the reverse complement.
CAGCAACTGTATTTTCTACATTAAAGACTAATCTATCTACTTTTTGTTGAATGAGTTTTTTACGAGCAGTAATAACTACTTCTTGTAGTTGTTGTCCTTCTTCCTCTAAAACGATTGTTCCGATAGCAGGTTGAATGGGATATATTTTTTTGGTGGTAAATCCAACAAAACTAATTTCTAAATATATGTCTTCTTTAATTGTATTGATAGAAAACACACCATTTTCATCAGAAATTGTACCTTTAATTAATGAATTATCAGCTTTGTCTTTTGCTACAATGTTAGCAAATGAAATAGGTAGATTTTGTTTATCAATTATTTTTCCTGTAAAATTTTGCCCAAAACTTATTGAACAAACAAAAGCGATTAAAAGTGTTGTTATGGTTTTCATAATAATAGTAATTCAAAATTAATAACACTCCAAAAGTATTTTGAGAATGCAGTTTTTGAAATGGCTATGTAATGAATTAAGGAAAAAATGAAATGAATTAGGGGAAACAAAAAAGGTGTTCAACAATATTGCTAAAAATAAACTGGTATCGGCTTACTTTTTTAATTCCTGGAATTATATTGATTGGGCTATAGGTCTTTGCTATTGAAGGGTTTATTTGTATAGTAATTTTGGCTCTATCTGTTTGGTTGGGTTCGTATCTTGGTTGCAAATCGAATAATGGAAAATAGACAATTCAAACTAAACAAATCTAATAGTTATATAAAACCATCAATAGTATCAAGTTCTATTATGAAGTGGTGATGGGAATACCCAATCGGTTTTATAGTATAGAGAGACCTAGAAAACAACAGAAATTTATACACAAGAGGCAACAAATAATTTGAGGTCTATCCAAAATCCGCTAGATTTGTGAGTAAAAGAGAAATATACCCAATTTTGTATATCCAATTGTTCTAATCCATTATGATCAAAATAATTCACAAATTTGGCTAATCTTGAAAACCTAAAAATATGGGCATCATTGCCAAATTATATGTAGACGGAGAAGTGTATAACGTACTACAATCTGAACAAAGTGTAATACAACGTAGTGATGAGACAGGACGACCAATTACGTAATAAAAAGAAATAACAATGGAGAAAAGCATTCTTTTTTTAATAATCATTTTGTTTGGTTGTAGTTGTAAAAAACCAAAAAACGAAATAGGAAATAATATAATAGTAGAAAAAGCAATTCAAGATACTACTATATTAAACAAACAAAAAAACATAATTAAGAATTCCTTAGTTAGTAAAGTTGATCTCAAAGAAGTTTTAAATACAATAGGACATATTAAACATACTAAAGAAAAACACAAAGATTGGATGTCCAACAAAGCAAGAACTTTAGATTCACTTTTTCAATTAAACAACAGAAAGTTTTCGGTTAAGACGACTAGCTACGAATATAAAGATAATCTAAAGTTTTATGTTCATGTTCTAAGGCATACCATAGATACAATCTCAATTAAACCCTTTTTAGAAAATGCTCAAGGAAAAACCTCACGTGGCTATACTCAAAATCGTGTTTTAATATTTGCAATGAAAAACGATAAAGAAGCCAATTTTATAGATATACCAGAAAAGTTAAATCCTTTAGTACTAAGAGAAGAATTATTAGATATTCTATATAAAAACATAAATAGTGATGTTATTGAGTGTTACAGAACTAAAGAATGTATGTATAAAGACTTACGAAAGAATAAACAATAGTAAAATGGCTTAGAACAAGCTATATAATTATGTAGCAGGCGTTGTAATACATTTATACACAAACATTTTAATTAAATTATTGCCTACTTATGAAAAAATACTTGTTATTCATTCTTATAATATCGCAAAACTTAATTTTTTCACAAAAAGATAAGGTTTACAAATCTTTAAATATGGCTCTTAAGAATAAAGATTTAGTTTATAAATTAGATCTTAGCAAACAAAACTTATCTAATGTACCGAAGTCAATCGGAACCTTGAAGAACTTAATTGATCTAAATTTAAGTCGGAATGAAATTACTACTCTTCCTAAAGAAATAAACAACCTTAGTAATCTTGAAAAGCTTAATTTATCCTTTAACCACTTTAGAAGTATCCCTAACAAATTAGATGGACTAATACATTTAAAATCTTTGAATTTAAACAGTAATTATTTAACTGAATTTCCTAATGCGATTACCAAGCTTTATGAATTAAGATCACTTGACCTTAATTATAATAAGATTCCTGAGCTTCCGTACGACACAAAAAATCTTATAAGATTAGAAGATCTTTATCTTACTAATGTTCAATTAAAAAGTATACCTGAATTTATAGGTGAATTCAGTAATTTATGGAACTTATTTATTGGTAAAAATCAAATATCGAAAATACCTGAATCAATCGGAAAACTTAGTAAATTAAGTACTATATATTTGAACGACAACAAAATAAAAGAGCTTCCTGAATCCATTCAAAATTTAGAAAATCTATCTAAGATCCTATTATACGATAACCCAATAGACGACAAGAACAAACTGAAAATCAAAAAATTACTTCCAAGTAGCTGTATTGTAAAATTTCACTACTAATCTAAATCTATTTCTTAAGATGTAAAACTAAGTTTGTGTTTCATATTATAAAAACGTATTACAACATTATATAAAAAAACATAGGCATTTTGGGGCTATTCGAAAGATCGGTATTATTTGCAAAGTCGTCAAATATGAAATTTGACGTTTATAAAAAATGATAAAAGCAAAATATTTATATTTGGCTTAGTACAAGTTCGAAATGTCATCTGTAATTACCAAATTGAATAACAAAATCTAAAATAACCAATGCCTGATCAAAACTCAAGTGTTATTCATAAAAGTCAGTTATCAACCTTTAATTTGGTTGTTATGATATTGGGAAGTCTTTTTTTGATAGGAGTTGGAATCAAATTTTTACTAAATACTCAAGAATCAGGAATTAATTGGTTTATCATTTTCCCATTAGGATTTATTTTTCTTGGAGGTTTAATTGCATCAAATACTTTAATGCTATGTTCAGTATTTATTACTAAGGAATATTTAGTTCTAAATTATCCATTGATCGGACGAAAAAAAAACATTGAATGGAAATCAATTTCGGATGCTGGTATGAGATTTATAACAACTAAAAGTAGTGGTAGTGATTATTCTTTTAGAACAGGAAAAGAGGTAAGACTATTTTCAAATGGTAAAAATTATCATTTTACAACTTTCGCAATAAAAGAACCTGAAAAGCTGATTCTTGAAATAAAAAAAAGATTGGATAGTAATCTTAAAGCCAAAATGAAGAATGAATATCGAGAGTCTGAAAAAAAATTTTGGAAAGATGAAGACGATTATCGGAATTGGATGATGAAAATTGTTTTACCTATTTGTTTGATAATTTTAGCTTTATTGTGGATATTAAACAAATAAAAAAAAGAGATAACAATTTGTATATTGCATGTGCACCCTTCGGGATGCAAACGTATCATACAATAGACGTCAGACTGTGCATTATAAAACCTAAAAATTGAACAGACTATTTCCTATCCCTGCTTTTACTATTGCTGGACTAATAATGACTTTCATTTCAATAATGATTACAATTCCGGATTATGAAGGGAAAGAAATACTTAAAACCGGAAAATTAGTTGATGTTCTAATCGAAAAGGCTCCCGACCATTGCAAGAAAAGACATAAACGAGATATATTAGTTGTTTTCTTCAATTATAAAGGTAAAACTCACTCAAGAAATGTGAATGAAAAATGGTGCAAAGAAATTAAAAACGAACAAGTTCTACAGATGAAGTCCAATGACAGTGGAACTGATTTTGTTTTTACTTGGGAAACTGAAGGAGAACTAAGTAATGAAATCGGAAGTGGAATTATATTGACCTTATTTGGTCTGTTTCTAATTTTTAAGGGATATTATGATCGGAGAAAAAATAAAACCTACGAACAACATCAAGTATGATGTAATAGCAGTTAAGTGATAACCCAAAAGGTTATTATATATTTGCCATGACGCAAAGATTTTATGATGAGAAAGCTATAAAATCAGCGCAGATATGTCGACGGCAAGGTAACATTTTGTTCTGATATGACACATACTTATAACATTGCGCGGGAGTTGAAAAAATAAGATACAATGAAAAAGACCTTATATGATTTAACCAAAGAGGATTGGAACACGCTTTTCCCAATTGAATTGGTTGAACATAATCCTGAATGGAAAAGTATTTACAAAAAGGAAAAAGAACGAATAATTGACAAAGTTGGAAGTGACACAATTTTGAGAATAGAACACTTTGGAAGTTCATCAATTCCGAGCATCAAATCAAAACCATATATAGATTTGATGATTGAAATACCAAAAGAAATGCTTTTTAACGAAAATCTAATCGCAAAATTCACAGAATTAGGTTATTCCCATTTTAAAGTGCCAGCAAGGGAAAATATTGAAGATTACTCATCTTTCGGAAAAGGATATAATCTTGACGGAAAAAAAGAGCAGATTTTCCATATACACATGTGCCCAAAAGATAATATAATGTGGAAACAAATTGACTTTCGAGATTATCTAATCGTAAATAATAAAAGAGCTAAACAATACGAAGATTTAAAACTGGAATTAGAATCTAAATTTAAAAATGACAGAGGTTCATATGTTCTTGGAAAGACAGACTTTGTAAATGAAACGTTGGAAATTATAAACAGAGAAGCCAACGCACAATAAGATATATGAAATCAGAGCAAATTAATACTGAATTAAAAGGTTATTTCCTTTTTGCAATGGCGCTAGATTTTTAGAAATTGAACAAGAAATAAAAATACGTGGATAAATCGATTAGTTTAGGGGTACTTGCCTTGTTGCTTCGATTCATATTAATGGTATCACACATTGACGAAAAACTACGTAAAACCTGAATATGGGAATATTTGATATCTTTAAGAAAAAGAATGAAAATTCTAATTCCACAACAGAAAATGGAATTTTAAGTCCAACTTTTCTTGAAAATAATGTTGAACATATTGTCAATCCCAAAAAACTTCATTCACACGAATGGAGAAGGAAATTAAAAACAAAATCAGGTGGGAAAATTTTCAAAATAAAATATTATGGAGAACTTCATTCTAAATATAAAAACCTTATTGTTCAAACGGAATTTGCACCTTCAAAAATTTACGCGGTTGACATTACAAATGAGAACGAATTTTTACTATTTGACGGTTGTATTCACGGATATAATGCAATGTTCTGCGATAAATATTCGGAAGACCAAATAGAAAATAGAATAGCGAACAAAATTTATTGTTCTGAAAATGGAAATGATAAATTTGAATTAATAATATCGACATACAATGGAATAGATTATGAAGATGAATTTAGAGATGAAGTTGATTCAAACGGAAAGATAGAATTGATAAGTGGAAAGAAAATTGATTTTGAAGAAGTAAAACGAAATGGATTTGATACTTTACAAGTTTGGGCTATTGATGAAAATGGGATTAAATTTGACATTATTTCGGAAGAATTAGCATGAAAAACGTGTGGTAATACCCTTGATTAATTGCTTGTTGCGTGTCCACTTACGAAAACCCTCTTGGGTTTTCTATTCGGTTTGTATTTGCTAAATTTAGTGCTTAAACCACGCAACTAATCTTATACAAACACATTAGTTAGTAAAACTCACTCAAAACTAAAATGGATTAATTAAAAACTATGAAGGTAAAAATGGAAGCAATACCAAAAACCGAAGGAATTAAATATGCACTTCCACAGGTAAACTTTACTGATACTTTTTCAACTACGAATCATCTTGACAGTTTAAAGACAGTATCAAAATTGGTTTTTGGAACAATGCCAAAATGGGTTGAAGTTTTGATGAAGCTTAGAAATAATATTGTTAAAGTATTTGGGTTAAAAACAGAAAAACCTGAAGATTTTCATCCAGACTTTAAGGTTGGTAGTTATGTTGGTTTTTTTCAGATTTTCAGCATCCAGCAAAATGAAATAATGCTTGGGGCAGATGATAAGCATTTGAATTTTAGAGTGAGTGTATATAATTCTAACGAAAATCTATTCAATATTAAAGTCACTACTTTAGTTGAATATAACAATCGTTTTGGAAAAATTTATATGTTTATTGTAAAACCTTTTCATCACCTTATTGTAAAAAGAATGGTTAAACAAGCCTATAAATCGGGTTTATGAATTGACCAAAGTGAAAAAAAACGAACGCACAACACGGTATGCGATCATAGCAAGTAGTTAAAGTTTTAATCCAATGGTTCTTGTATATTTACCATAGTGCAAAGATTTTGGGGAGAAAAAATTATAAAATCAGCACAGATTTGTCGAAAGCTTGGTAACATTTTGCTCTGCTACGACACATACTTATAACATTGTAGACAATCAAAGAAAAATTATGGGGATTTTTAAAAAGCTATTCGGAGGGAACCAAAAAAGAAATCCAAAGCAAGAAGAAAAGAAGACTAATGAGTACGATTTAAAATGGATTAATGCAGAGCAAAATCCTTGGGGTTTGAAAATTTTGGATTTAAGACCAATTTCTCAAACTATGCTTTCAACTTCAAAAGACCCTAAAATGGCTACTAATGCTATTTCTTACAGTCAAGAAGATGGAACAACTTTTAAAGAGTATTTACCAAAATCTGAAAGAATAACCTCTAGTAATTTAACTATTCCAATAGACGGAAAACTTGAAGAAGGAGTTTTGTTTAATCCATCAACAATGGAAAATAAATGGGCAATCTACTTTATGAATGATCGCCTGATATTCATAAGAAGCTGGTTAAGAGAAGCTTTTGTGGTTGCCAAAACTGTTCAAGAGAATAATCAATTAAAGATAACGGAAATAACGGGAGAATTTACAAATGATGAATCATCTGAAATGACAGAATCTATTTTGATGTTCTTATTATTTAGTCATTCTTTAAATGAAACAATACCTGCTCCTATTCCTAAAGAATTATCGGGCAATACTGATCAGGCTGGAATGTGGGCTTTTTCAACTTATGGCAATATGGCTCACTTAGGGTATTTTGGTGAAGACTTTAACTACAAAACGAATCTAAAACTAAGAACGCATTCTTTATTACATATTGCAATTGCAAGAGGTGAATTGGATAAAATCAATGAGCAATTAGATCGAAACACTAATATTAATTGTTTAGCTGGAGATGGTCTTTCAACCTTGCAATGGGCAATGACTGCTGATTCTAATGTCTTAAGTTTATTACTTGATAAAGGAGCTAATCCAAATACTAAGTCGACTGAAGGAGCAACACCAATAATGAATGCTGTTCAATCAGATAAAATCGAGCACCTCAATATTTTGATTAAAAATCAAGCTGACTTAAATGCTAAAGATAATAGAGGATTTACAGCCTTGCACAGAGCATCAGAAATGGGACGGAAAGAAATGGTTCGTATTTTATTGGAAAATGGGGCTGATAAAAATGTGGAAGCCGAAAACCATACACCTCTATCATTAGCCATTGCAATGAAAAATGAGGAGATTATAAAACTATTAGAAAAATAAAAGTCTATAACAATTTGTATAGCGCATAGTACCATATAAGAGACGTTAGTAAAAATGGCTCAAAAACATAAATTACTAAAAAGTTATTTACTACTTAGAAATCCACTTAAAAAATGAATCGAGAAAAAAAAGAATCAAGAATACTAAAGTTACTGATGGAATCAGGGCTGATTGTTTTTAGTGTTCTGTTAGCCCTAATCATTAGCGAGTGGAGAAATAATTATAATGAAAAAGTTAAGACAGAAAAAATTCTTGAAAATATAAACAAAGAGGTAGCAGAAAATCAGAAATTTTTAAAAACTCTAATTCCTTATCATAATCAAGTAAGTGAAAAAATAAAGCACATAATTAAAAATGATTCTCTGGAATCAAATTTATTTACAGATGATGGATTTGCTTTTGGGGAGTTTGCCTCTAATGGTATAATGCAGGGAACATTAAACGATATAGTTTGGACAGTTGCTAAAACTGACAAAATCTCAAATAGGATTTCATTAGATAAATCAAGGGTTTTGTACGAAGTTTATGAACAACAACAGGCTATTAATATAACTATTCGAAGAATAATTGATTTTCTTAGTTCGCGCGAAATCCAAAGAAAGAATTTGTTACATGAAAATGTAACAGTGATTAACGTCTTGTTTAATGAACTTACCAGTCAAGAAAAAACCTTAAATTATAAATATGAAAATGCATTACAATTTCTTAATAAAAATAAATAAGAAAGTAAATCATGGCTAATCATAGCCGAACCGTTATAGCGCATTAATTGAAATGACAAAAAAGAAAAAAATTATAATATGGAGCGGAGCGATTTTAGTTATTCTTGCTTTAGCCTATTATTTTCTTTTACCGAGGTTGATATTTTTAAGTTTATCAACTGAACCAAGAAATCCAACAGTTCAAATACAGGAAACTCACTCAATCGGATGGTGGTCTAAACAAGAAGCGCTTACTGTTGATACTTTCGAAGTACAAATAATTGAAAGTAAACTAAACTTGTTCAATAGTAAATCCCTAGTGAAGTATCGCATAAAAGGAAGTTTGAATTATGACAAAGGTTGGAGACCATTTATTAAAGAAATCCATCTATCTGAAAGGTTTTTGACTCACTCAGATTCTGTCGAAAATCCTGATGCGATAATTGAAATAACACCAATAATTGGAGCGGAAGATGATGAAAGTTACAACGAAGAGAAAATAGAATTTGACATAACGAACGAAAAAATAATCAATTCTTTTCATTGGGGAAATAACAAATTAAGATTTAAATGTCTGGAAATTATCGATGACATTAATCTATCACAACGGAAATAAAAACGTGTTACAACATTATATATATAAAATCAAAGCAAAGTTTAGTGTCAAATCAAAAGGTCATTTCCTTTTTGTGGTGGTGCTAGATTTTTATAAATTGAATAAGAAATAAAAATGCGCAGATAAATCGATTGGTTCAGACATACTTGCTTTGCTCCGATTCATATATTTGGCGTTGTGTACAATTATGAACGAACAAAGTACATACCAAGAAATTGAACCAATAACGGAATTAAAAGACTTCGTTCATTCTTTTTGGATGCACCAAAACAATTCAGATACCGTAGAGAAAACTACCATTGTTCCTGATAGTTATTTTAAGATAGTGATGCTGATTAAAAATCAAAAAATCATCTCTTATTTTATGACTGGTTTATGGCTAGATGAAAAAGAATTTTCATTCGCACCAAATGCGTTATCTATAGGTGTTAGATTAAAAGTTTTAGCACCAGAATTTCTTCTAAATAGAGAAGTCGCATCTATTTTACAAAAAATGCACCAACTAGATTTACATTATTTAAATGTTGACAAATTTGATTTATCAAGTTTCAAAGTGATCGTTGAACAATGGCAAAAGGAACTTCTATCGGTTAAACCACAAAAAACAATACAGGGAAATAAACTTAGGTTATCACAGCTACTTGATAAAATGAATGGAAATATTTCTGCAATAGAAGTGTCTGATCAAATATATTGGACTAATAGACAGATTAATCGCTACTTAAATAAATATGTAGGTGTTTCTTTAAAAAAGTACTTAAATATTCAAAAATGTTATCAATCCTATATTCAGATTGGTAATGGTAAATTTTATCCTGAAAAAGGTTTTTTTGACCAACCTCACTTCATCCGTGAAATTAAAAAACATACAGGAGAAACACCTAAATCACTTCACAAACAACAAAACGACCGTTTTATACAATTAAAAAGAATATCGAAGAAATAGATTTGTAAAAAAATTATTGCATATGTAACATCCTATAAGTATTGTCTTTAAAAGAATGGACATATAGTTATAGGATGTTACATATGACATAAAAAACTAAAATTTATTTCTTATGAGACACGCAATCTTTTATTTAGCACTAAGTCTTCTTGTTTTCGGTTGTAATGACACCAAAAAAGAAGCAAAGACAGAAACCAAATCTGAAACAGTAGAATCAACATCTATACAAGCTTCAGAAATTGGAAAAAACAACTATGCTGTAGTATGGAATTGGACAACAACAGATGAACAATTAGTTTCAGATAATGTACAGACAATATCCAATGAATTAACATCGCTTTGGAAAAAAGGTATTGTAGAGAACACGTATTATAACAGTGATTCAAAAGTGGACAAACTATCATATTTCCCTAATATTTCTTTTTCTTTAAAAGCTGAATCATATGAATCTGCCGAAGTCATTCTGAATAAGTTAACGATTGTTAAAAAAGGTATTGCAACATATAAATTATATCCTATTGGTACTTTATGGCTAGACAGGAAGTATAAAACTATTCATGAAAATGGTATGACTAAATCTTTTGTTACAGTTTGGACAACAACTGGCATACCAACAGATGAGTTGACTCAAGTACAAAACGATAAAATGTTAGAGTTATGGAAATCAGGTAAAGTAGAAAATGTATATTTTGATATTGAAGGTACTCAAAAAGCAAATAATGAAACTGATTTTGTTTTTTATGCTAATGCCAATTCTGAAGCAGATGCAAAAGCTATATGTGAATCTCTTCCATTTTTTAAAGATAATATTGCCACATACAAAATCCATGAAGTTGGTGTATTTTGGATGGGAAAATATGAGCAAAACTAATATTTAAACAAGATAAATATGAAAATGCTCAAACAGGAAATATATTTTCCTATCATAATTGGCATTCACTTCATTTTTTGGGCTGTAGATTTATACTTTTATAAGGGCTCATTCATGGAAGTGTCATCAGATACCTTATTCTTTGGAGAATTAACCAACGAATCTTGGAAAAACACACATCGCATTTTAGGAGAGGTGTTCTCATCTTGGGTAGTTACGGTTTTTGCTTTTAATTTTTTAATGGCAACTCGAGCAAAATGGGTAGAAAAATTATTTGGCGGATTAGATAAAATGTATCTCATTCATAGACGCTCTGGTGTGATAGCTGTTGTCTTATTACTACTACATTTCATAGTAGTTCCAAGGGATTTAGTAGAATTTAATCCAGGAAAACCACTAGGATTTTATGCTTTCATTTTAATTATACTTGGAGTTATACTTTCGGCTGCCCCGTTTTTTAAAAGAAAAATCCCTTATCATAAATGGATAAACATCCATAAATTAATGGGAGCTTTCTATGTTCTTGCCGTACTTCACGGTTTAATGGTAAACAGCCTTATAAAAGAATTGCCAATTACAAGAGTTTATGTTTTTGGAATGTCATTTATAGGTGTTACTGCATGGTTTTACAGAGCTTTTCTCTTTAATCTTTTTAATAAAAAATTAAAGTACACGATTAAAGCTGTTCAAAATTTAGATTATGGAATAACAGAAATTACAATGGAAACCAGCGAAGATAAATTGAAGTATTCTGCAGGTCAATTTGCCTTTTTCAAATTTCCTAGCATTAGTAAGAAAGAACAACATCCATTTACTATTAGTAGTCATCCTTACGATAATGAGTTAAGAATTACAATAAAATGCCTAGGAGATTACACCAATGATATCAATGAAAAATTATCTATTGGAGCACAAGCTTTAGTAGAAGGTCCTTATGGTCATTTTTCTTCAAAATATGTAAAGGAACAAGATCAAATATGGATTGCTGGAGGTATTGGAATTACACCTTTCTTGTCACTATCTAAAGATTTATATCCAAATAAAGTAAAACTGTTTTGGTGTGTAAACGATGAAAAAGAAGCAGTATACAAAGAAGAATTAGAAGCTATTTCAAACGATAATCCGAATTTTGACTTTGTGATTTGGAGTTCTAAGACATCAGGCTATTTAACTGTAGAAAATTTAAGCTTGGATTCTTATACAGATAAAGCCTATTTAATTTGTGGTCCAAAATCTTTAAAGGATAATATGACTAAACAGTTAAAACATAAACATGTTTCAAGTAAACATATTTACGACGAAGAATTTGCATTTAGATAACAAAAACTAAATACTAATATTATGACAGATTTATTAATTACCCTAATCATTTTAATTATGGGAACTCAATTTGGAGTTGCCTTAACATCATCAATCATTGTACATCCAATTTTGAAAATGATATCTCGTCCAGCTGCTATAGAAGTCTTTAAACCTTTTTTTGATAAAACTCACAAGGCTGTTTTATTAATGTCTATCATGGTAAGTATACTGGCTTTGGTTTTATCATTTATTACAAAGAATTGGTGGTGGTTCGGAATATCAGCACTTATGCATCTTAATGGACCTTATACATTAAAATATATGATGCCAACAAACAGAAGGTTAATGGCAGATGATGTAGACCCAAATTCTGATCAAACAAAAAAAGATTTGTTGAATTGGGGAAATTTACACGCAGTTAGAACAATTTGGAATGGATTAATCTTTTTAGCTTTTGTAGTGTTTTTAGTGTATTTCGTTAAGTAAAATAACTTATGCATACCCGTAAGAAGAAAAACTCCATACGAAAACTAGTCGTATGGAGTTTTTGATGTCAACCTATTCAGAATATAAGTTGGCTCGCCTGTTTTTATATATGTATTACATGTCTGTAATATAATCTAATGATAGTGTTAATGTTCTTAATCGAATTAATGGTTTAGGTTGTGCTGTTAGATTAGAAAATATAGTGAGGTCAAACCAAAGTGATGCTTCGGTATTATCTACTTGATTTGTACTATACCATTCTTTAATACTATTTGCCCAATCAGAAATCATTTGTTTTAGTGCTTTATCCGATCCATTACCTAGTACTTGTATCGACTGTAATGGTTGCATAATTACCGGAAGGAAAATATCACTTAGCTTGCTGTTTGCCTGATAGCTATAATTAGCATTCATTAAAATACTAATGGTATCCTGGGAGTTTTCTGCCAATAACGTATCAAATAAAATAGTAAGCTGTTGTTCTAATGTTTCAACATTAGGGCTGGACGGATTATTTATCGTTGCAATATTTAGTGGTTTACTACTATCTATAGTTGGATGAAATGTATTTGAAAACCCTATATTACCTGTCGTATATACAAAATCATCTGCAGATGGTTTACCGGGTACTAATTCTACATTACGCTTCAGGTTTGCAGTGGTGTCAGCATCCTGTCTGTTTAGGATATTCATTGTAGGGATAAGTACCTCACGATTTGCTATAGATTGCCCAATAGAAGCTTCAAGGATTTCCCCTGTATTTTTAGAAGTATAATAATAACTATAACTAGCTCCATCCTGAGGGTCAATGCTAATTGCATTGTAATCAGGGATATTCACAATCGGGATACCAATTCCTTCTGGTACTGCACCAAAAATGTTAACTAATAATACTCCTGTAGTCGTTTCTATTGTTGTAGAACTTTCTTTGATGTAAAATGCATATGGATCTGCAGTATAGCCTTGTTTTAATAGCTCATTAAAGGTGTTAAGAGCAAAGCCATTACTGGTTTCTGCGGCATCTGCCATTTTGGAAACCATCTGGTTATAGGATGATAAGGCCACTGCTGCTGATTCGAACTGAGAAGCATCTGTAGTCGTAGCATCGATCTTGATTAATGTATCATTAAATACCTGATTGATGTTAGGAAAAACAGAAATGAATTCAGCCATTTGTGCAAATGCATCATCAAAACCGGCAAGAGCTTTAGCCATATTCTCCTGAACATTAAACAGAATCTCAATATTAACCTGATCCTGAGGATAGTGAAAGGATTGAGAATACGTGATCTGGTAATTCCAATTCAGGATATCATCTATGGCATTAGTATCTGTAGTATAAGGATAAGAACCCTCTTGCTTAACCATTGCTGGTGCAGTGGGGAAGGACCTTAAAATCAAAGGAACTTTAAAATTGCCTAATGAAGTTTCTATTGGATTGGTTTTGCTTTTTGAAATAAAACTTAACCATGATGATGCTTTATAATCTTCGATTCCCGGAACCGAACTAATTTGATGCTCGATAGCAAAGCCAGCATAGGTAATATCCAGATCTAGATAGGATAATACTTCATTTTCGGTACCTCTAATGATATCTGGAGAAGAAAGTAGGAAGGGTAGCTTAGCATCTTTACTTTCATCTAACGCCAATTTTGGTGAACTTAGACTAAAGGATGTGCTGAAGTTACCACCATCAACTTTTTGCTGTACTGTATGATGTAGTGGAGGTGTAATAACGTTTCCAACTTCATCAAACAATGTATCTGCTATAGTTACTATAGTTTTATCGATTACAGCATCTCCACTTAATTTTAAACGTACAATGCGATTATTTTCACTAAGTAATGAAGCGTTTAAAACATGTATATCATCTGAAACGGTGTAATTACTTATTTTTTCTGCTTCTTCTTTACTCATAAAATTAGAGAAGAAAAGATACACTATAGTAGCTTCTTCCTGATCTAATTCTACCCCCATAAAAGCAAAGTTCAGATTTATATTTCCGTAAAGTTGAGGAGTATCTGCATCTTCGGGAACAGTATCTGCCTGTACAGTAGCGGCAAACTGAATTCCGGCACGAGTGGTATACGCATTACTAAGTTTAACTAATAATTGTTGTAAGAAGGTTTCCTGAATATCAGACGTATCTGCTGTCTGCCCTGCAAAAACAGGTACCATCGATAGTTTAAGGATTTCTGCCAGGCGTTTTTTATTGGCCAACATATCGGTGAGGAATGTTGTACTTCCGAAATTATCGACTAATTGAATAGCAGCGGTGAATTCAGGAGTTAATACATCATCAATACTCGAAAAGATCTGTTTACCCCAGAGATCCATATCAATATTTTTAAAATCAGTATAGGTAGAAGGAGTAGAGAAATCTATCCCCGTCTTAGGATTAAAATAATAGATAGGAATGTGATCTTTTGTCTCTAACTTATTAGATATTGGTTTTGGTGCAAAAATCACCGGGTTACTGGTATCGTTGATCTCATATCCAATACTGGTAGCCGAATCAACACCTAATCGAGTAGCCCATATTTCTGTACCCCCAGCATTACTTAGATTCTCATCGCGGTCCACACCAGAAGTAACTTTAAGTTGATACACATCTTTTTTGGATAATGCAGTTTCAAAACCAATCGCAAAGTCTTCTAAACCTGTAGTTGTTCCTGATTCTGCTTTTGATAAAGGTGGAATACTAGTACTTGCGGATTTAATACCTCCGGTAGTTTCAAAATCACCAGAAATAGAACCTCCAATACGCTCGATGGTAAAACGCAACTCTAATCTGAATATTTGCTCGGTATTTACCTGTGCAGTATTTATGTCGAAGGATATGGTGTGATCACTATCTGGTGTCGCAGTAGTAATTTCTCCCATACTGCGATTAGCTAAGAATAGATAGATAGAAGCAATCCATTCCTGAATCAGGCTGTTCACATCATCCTTGCTTAGTACAAAAGCATCAGAAGTTAATGTAGTATCTATTTGAAAAGCGATACCATTAGGGTCGGTTAACTGATACCAAATCTGAGTATAGGTTTGTAGATCCCTGATTGCCTGTTCTATGACTGTAGAAGTAGCCAGATCTTTATCATTGTCAGCGCTAAATTTAGACCAACCGTTAAAAACAAGAACGTTCTTATCACCAGGATCAGTTAAATCTGCTTTAACATTACTTATAGTAACTGTGATTTCTACATTTTCGGGAATGTTATCTACCGTAATGGTAACTGATTTTTTATCAGCATTAAGAACAATAGACTCGATATTGACATTTTGATCAATAGTATAATTAGTTTTGTCTATAGCACTGGTTTCATCTACAGTTACAGTATATTGACCCAGAATGGTAGTATTGTTTTTTGCTGTTGTAGTGATCAGTCCCTGATAATAACTAGGGTCAAAATTTAATCCCGTATCTAGTTTGGCTTGCCCTTCTTCGCCGGTTACCATCCAGGAAGAACTAACTGAAGGCCACTGGTTAAGTCCTAGAATAGCATCTGTATATCCTGTTAATACAGGTGGTTCATTTAATGGTTCATTACTGGTTGCCGAAGGATCCGATAACTCGCTTATAATGCTGTTACCATAAATATCCTGCCATGCAAAATTAACTTGAAGAATATCACCTAATCCCAAATACGGACTATCGTTTCCGTCTGGAAGATCATTTTCTGAAGCGACTACCTCTTTACTAAAACGAGTATAAGGTATGCTTACCTGGTAGTCCCAGTTATCATTGGCAGTTAGTGTTTTTGGAACCTGGATTTTATCAGTACTCTCTGGGTCTTCTGCATCTGTTGTCGGACCAGAAGGTAATCCAATATTACTACTGTTAAAATAATCATTAGCTACTACCTGATAGGTTAGTGAACTATAGACATTTTGTAAGAATAGCTCTCCAAAACCTGCTGTTTTTGGATTATCGGGAACAGGAGCAGGTATTGGTCGTATAGCGTCTATAGAAGTTGTGCCTGCTGCAACGGTAGCTGTCCTGATTTTTGGACCCCCGGTACTTTTAATCTCTTGACTATCGGCAAATATCCCTACAACATCCTGATTGTAATTGGCCATAGAGGAAATATTCTCTCCATAAAAATCGGATAATGAAAAGAAGGTAGTGCCACCAGGGCTGGTACCTATGGTGATCGTAAGCTGCGGTAAGAAAATAGAATCAAATAAGTTTAGCTGATCAGGTAATTCGCTACCTGATTTCTGTTTGTTGATTTCCTGTATAGCAGCAACAGTAGTCTCAAAACGGGTAGCGATTTCCTGAAGCGTATTACCACCAACTCCAACTTCATAGATACCTTCATTGATATTTAATTTAATTGCTGATCTAAGGGTCAACTCTTGATTATCGGTGGCTACATCGGCTACATTTCCGTAGTAAGCATAGGCCAGTTCACGTAGTGTTTGTGTATTAGCAGATGCTAACTTTATGGTATTAGGATTTGATTGTGCAAAGAGTACAGAGTTATCTTTATTAATAGTTTCTCCATTAGCAAAAACATTCATATATGAAGTTACTGTATTTTGAAAGCTTTCTTCAGAGGGTTTGCTATACATTACAATAAATGATAATGTAGCTTCGCCGTTATCATCAAAAATACGATCCGGAAGCCCTTGTTTATTAGCTGAATTAAAGTAGTATAAATAGTATCCTCCATTTCTGGTGATACTGGCTTGCCATAGTAAACGTAAGAAATCTGTTTGTGTATTGAGCAATCGCATTTTTTCATCTTCGGTACGGACTGCACTTTTAAGCATGAGATCAAAAGCCATATCAGGTCTTGTTTCCGTAGAGAGATTTACCTGGGCTAATCCCATAGTAAGTGCATTTTGTGCATCTGTCTGGATACCGTCTGGTGTACTTCCATTAGAATTAACTGCATAAGCAGGGATCAAACTGGCAATTAGCGAATTGTTATCACCGATTTCGCTAACTATTTTTTCAAGAATATTAGCATTATTACTGTTTGCTCCAACTACTTCATAAGTAGTCTGTGTAGATGGACTATCAGAAACTACAGGTACTTTCTTGATTGTAACTTCTACGAGAGATCCTAGTCCGTAATATGTAGCATCATGATTGATCATCTTTTTAGAGACCTCATCATATTGGCCTATTAAAAATTCCATTCTTGGGTTAACCGCTCTGGTATTTAGATCCGGAAGTTGCAGTAACGTATCTGGTAATGGCCATAAGCTTAATGCCGGCACACCAGGAGGAGTACCTCCATATGGTAGGTTAATAGCAGAAGCAGCATTCCAAACAATCTCTGATGTATATGGATAACTAGCTTCACTATTCGTAAATAAATCAGTAACACCTAAGAAACTAAGACCAGTATTTAGTTTGTTTTTGGTAGCATATTCAGCAACCTTATTTATACGGATAGCATCATCACTATCGGGTTTAATAGTAATTACCATTTTTGTAGGATCATCACCATTAAAAGATAACCATTTTAGAATTTCTGGTTTTTTGCTAAAGGTAATTTCAAAATTATTACCTTCTGTAAGAGTGGGGATAGGAAACTGCTGACCATTTAGTGCATATAGTCCTGCAGATTCAAGATCCCCGTATGATAAGACACCTTTATTATCTTCTACCCACATCCCTTTATAGTTTGGTGTAACTCCATCTACCGGAAGTTTAAGACCGGCAAGATAATATCTGGAAGTCATACCTGACAAATGTTGTATGCCCTGAGTAGCCTGAATTTCTTTAAGTAACTCTCCTACTTTAAATTGTTCCAGATTTGCCATGTCCAATGTAGCAGAATCAAATAGATCCGGAATCTCACCATTATTATGGTTTTTGTCAATTGGTTTCTTGGCCAGATCCTTTTGAGTAACATTGAATTTAGAAGCAATACTTCTCAGGCTATCTCCTTCAATAGTAGCATATGTAATTAGAGGAATACGCAATGTAGCAACAGGAAGTAATAAATTTGCTATAGAAGCAATATCTCCGTCAGTAATCAAAATATCAATATCAATTTCGTTTCCTTTGGGTACGATAGCATTGATAGCATCAACAACTTTGACTAGAGATTGAGAAGGTAAAGTAGTGTAATCGTATGTATAATTGTTATAGGTAAAACTAATAGCGATACCTTCTTGCAGAATGTTTTGAGTTTCTTTGTTTAGCATTGCCAGGCTATTTCCATCAAAACTCTTTCCATAAATACTTTGATTGGCAACACTATCAAAGGTATCTCCCTGTTGTACTGTGTATGTACTATTGGGGATATGCATAGTTTTACCAGAATTCAATGCTATCCCAGAATTATCATTAAAAAGTTCATCAACAGTATAGGCCATTTCGCCAGAAAGATCACCATTATCATTAATCCATTTTACTATACTATCTGGACTATCCCCACTACTGGTATAATATTTAAAATCTTTTAAAGAATCCTGAGCATTCTGGACCATTTGTTTGGCAATCAATAAGAAATAGTCGCTGAATACAAAATTACCTACAGAAATATCTTCTCCTTCTGCAAAGGCCGCAAAAGTAGCAGGATCTTTCTCCTGCATTTGAATGGCTAATTGATCGAAGTATTTTCTAAGATCACTTATATATGTAGAAGAAATAGTGTTATAGTTTTTAAAATCATAGGTCACTCCTTTGTAATCAGTATCATAATCTGGTGTCGATAATTCTAGTGATAATGCCATTGGGAAGAATGCAGCATTGACATCTGTTTCTTGTTGTGGTTGTTCCTGGATAAGCAGATTAAACTGATCTGTCATAAAAGAATCTATAGCTTTTGTCGGGATTGGACTTGGATTAGAAGGGTCACTAAAATAAGCTAATAATTGTGTTAGCTGTGAACTGGTGACAGGAGTAGTATCTACTTGTTCACTAGTGATAGACCCATTCTGAAGCGCAGCTATTGTCCATCTAAAAATTTCTTTACTTAGTAATTCAAAAGAAGAATCTGTAGTGTCTTTAAAAGCTTTTTGATATCCATCTATACGATTTTCTTGTGGTGATGTCATCGATTCTAAGAAAAGCATAGAAATATAACATGCCTGTTGCTCGCTTAATTGGGTAGCTTTATCACCGGCCATAGTAAGCCCTAGTCCCAAATATCCTGTTAGCGGTACAACTGTTGCTGCTTTTTCCAGATTAGACCAGTTTGGTGTAACCTGAGTTAATGCTACTGTAAGCGGGTTATGTAAAGCGATACGAAGTTGTTTCGCATTTTGTAATTCATTCTGCGCATATGCTTTTAAAGCGATACCAGATTCGGCAGTTTGCCATGGTGGATTGCTTGCTATTGCTTTGATTGTAATGCTTTGACTGATGCTTGCAGAGAAGCTGAAATGCATTTTTATTTTGAATAATCCCAGGTTTATACTCACACTTAGTGAAACACTTACCGAGGCTGATAACTGAATTACAATAGGTTCATAAGGAGAAAACGTTAATTGAGCCAATAACCTGATGTCAATATTAAGATCTGCTTTAATGATAGCAAAATCAATAGTACCATATAGTTTTCCTATGACACCTACTGTACCTCTAAACCAGAAATAATACGCTTCTGCTACCTGGGCATCATTAGATGAAGAGGTCGTCGTTAATTGATATGGATTAAACTTAGCCAGAACCCCTTCCAAAATAGCTACTGCAGTAAGACTAAATCCTGCTTTCAAAATACCAGCATCAAAATCATATCCAAATCCAAACTGTATACCGAAACCAAATACCAAAACAGGATTAAAGGTACCATTAGTAGCATCTGGTACTTTATTGGTTGTAGCACTACTAAGTTTACCAAAATAAACTCCGGCAGAACCCATTACAGGGATCGGGATACCAACAGGTGTCCAAATCAAGGTTTGAAAAGTGAATGATCGAGAAAAATCTTCTTTCCATGGAAATCCTATATCTACCTGAAAATCACCATTAGTGAATAATTCTATACCAAAAATTGGTAATGTAAGATTAACCTGGCCTAATTGTATTTTTCGCATTACGGTAGGTAAAGCAATTTCTGCCTTATACATACCTATGGTATCACTTATCTTTTTATATAAAATCTGAAAATCCAGACCTTTAAAAATACGGGCCGGTTCTCCTTCGAGAGCCAGGCGTAATGCATATAGATTAGGATCATTAAAAACAATCTGCATGGTGATAAAATAATCACTGCTACTGGTATCAGATCCATTAGCCAATGCAGCTGCTGAAGTAGATTTTTTATCTTCTTCAAGCTTAAGTACTCCAAAATCCATTCCTACCAACCAGTTACTGTTGGGATCTAAATTGATGCCAGGAATTTCTCCAGGTTCAGTAGGTGGCAGACCAACCATAATATCTATAGCATCTTGTACTTTTTCTACATTCTGGAAGCCAGGTATTTCAACATGCTGTCCTAATGCCAGTAAACGTAAATCCAGATACTTATTTCCTTGCCCCGAAGGAGAAGGTGTGGTTTCTGGTTTGGCAGCATCCCAGGCTAAAGACTCCTTAGGGTTGTCTTGCCATAAAAAACTACCATCTAAAGTAACCATTACCCCATTATCTTTTGGATCAGGTTGATTTGATTTGTAGGTAATTCCAATAGATTCTATAGTAGCAAACCCTAAAGTAATTGAGCCTATCCCCAGACTGAAACCAACCTGTTTTGATGTGAAATCATACTTTAGACTTAAGTTGTTAAGTGGTATCTTATCGAGAATATTCCAGGGGGCAGCTAGTCCAAATTGAGTTCCTGTTGCCCAGGACACCATTTTTTCTACCATACTACCAATAGTGGTAGATTCGGTAAAGCTTAATTCTGCGATATAATGAGGTTTTGCTTTAGTACCAATATCTTTTACTTCACCTTTTAAGAATTCCCAGATAATTCCAAAAGATTTTACGCTAGGATCAAAATCATAAAATGCTTGAAAATTAATACCCAGCCAGGTAACATCAGCATTAATATTACCGTAGTATCCTACTTCTGTTTCTTCATCTTTTTTACCATATGCTACCATAGCATTACCGGCTATCTTAAGATTAAGGAAATCAATCTCCCAGGGTTTAGCAGTTTTACCACTAAACTCCCAATATTTGGTTTTTGACTGGATTTTAAAACCAAGGCCATCAATAGCATAATCGAATCCATCCTCGGGTTTCCAGGTTGGTTCGATATAAAAAGTGAGGAGCTGCCCAATTTCTAAGGCACCAGAGGTCTGTGTTCCGGTAAATGTCCAACCACTTCCTGTGGCATAGGAAGATTGTAGTGATAGCCCAATTTTCATACTTTCGGGTAATACTACAAATTCACCTCCAATACTGACTTCATTACTACCTGTATTGTGAATTATATTAACTGTTAGTTTATTAATCGTGAAAAGAGGTCCTATAACTAAGGGTTTATTAGCCTCAAGAATTGTATTTAGCTGATAATATTTTTCATTTGGTTTTAGGTCAAAGTCCAATAAGGTCACGGCAGTCTCTAAATCCAATGGTCCTGCACCAAATAATTTCAGTAGGTCACTAAGCTGGATTACACCATCACTTAATCCTCCGTGGACTTTAAAATCGGGATAGCTACCTAAAATAGTAACCGTTCCTTCGCCTATTTTAAAATCACCAGTTACCGTAAATTCAATTTTTCTGTTTGCTACGTCCTGTACATTATAAACCTGTACATCTACGCTGGGATTAATTTGAAAAGGAGGATTTGCAGACAATTCCCACGGCGTATCTGTACTCATTGCATAGGACATATAATCAAATGCATGAGTTTGATTGTTATAATGCAATTGAATGTCTTTTAAACCAAAACCTGCCATTCCATTCAAAGGAGGTTGAAGTACTTGAACCAGATTAATACCTCCGGCCATCTGGAAAAAACTGGATACACTAAGAGGACTGCTAAAACCGCCAGTAATAAGCCAGGTGCTCTCTTCTTCAGGGTATTTAATCATTGTTTCCAGTACTATAGGATCATTATTGGGATCTTTTCCAGACCCAATAATATTCCCCTTCAAACCTCCTTCTACTGCACTTCCGGCTTCGTTAATTTTTAAACTGAAACCAGGTTTTTCGAAACCTATCCAAGGGATTCCGTCGATATTCCAACTTTGATTTATTTCCGTTTCAATCTCTGTTACAACCGACTCTTCGGGACTGGTAAAATTTAATGTAATATTAAAATCAGGGCCAAAGGCAGTTGTTGTTCCTTTAGATAAGGTAACCTGCGTTACTGTATCTCCGTCTTTTTCTTTTGTGATATCCTCTTTGTCTACGGTAATAAAAAACAAATTACCCGTTACGAGTTTGAAAAAAGAGGATAAGTATGTATTGGGTAATGCATTTAGGATATTTACACCACCGTTACTATAGTTATTGATAAGTTTATTATAAACACCTTCTAATGTAAGTGCTTCTTCTTCTAAAACCATTAGATCAGTATCAGAACTGGTTTTGGTACGAGCTTTTGAAGAAGCTAATAGCGTAACAACGGGCAGGACTAATTTAACTCCTACCAGACCAAGCATTAATTTATCATGAATGTCCTGCTGATAGTAGGTTCCTAAATTCGTAAAATAGGTATGTACATCATTAGATTGGGTATATGAATTAATCATAAATGTTCCCGAAACAGCTAATGCATTGTAGTACTCTTCGGGTTTACCTGGATTTGTTTTTTGCAGATACGTATCAAAAGTTTGATTTCTGAAATTTAATGCTGCAGTTTTTGCAGCTTCTGCAACAGGGGAATAGTTTACAGCAGACAAGGTAGAAGGATAATTGGCCCTGTCTTCTTCTCCTGTTTTCGGAATTTGTAGGAAAGGTCGTCCTAAACTAATAGGTAGACTAGAAGATCCTTGACCTTCAAAAACTCCAGGTAATCCCGAATTGGCATAGTAATAATTATAAACTTCCTGAGGAACTGGCCCAAGAGTGATAGCCACTATTTCTTTATTTCCTGCACTAGTAAGTGTACTGGTTAGATCATCAATTTGTACATAGCTCCCATTTTTGTAACCTTCTACTAATGTTAGTGTATATCCACCATCCATTAGTGGTTTTACTTGTTGCCCCAATTTAAGAATAAAATTATTTAAACTTAATTGGGCATAAGCTCCCATGAGATCGGTATCCAGATAAGCTTCTTTGATTTTTGCTTTGAGAGCTGGCAGAGAGCTGTTTTTATTTTTTAGGTCATCCGCAAATGCCGAGACATAATCAAAAGGCATTTCCTGGTATTTTTCTTGTATTTTGGCAATATCACTTAGGATAAAAAATGCGATGGGTGTATTACTGCTCATTTGTGCAGTAAAAGCAGAAAGGATCAAATTTAAGGTCATTTCTGCCGGACTAGAAAACTGATGCAAACCATATATTGGCCAAAGGCGAAGTTCCTTTTTAGTAGTATGGGCATTATAAATCGACTCGGCATTTATAGATCTTATTTTTAGATCGGGATTATAAGTTTGATTTTTGGCATACCATGTCCATAAGGTTTCTGGAACAGTTGTTAAGGAGTCAGTAGGGAATTTAAAGGCTAATTCTGCAAATGAAGCTGATTCTTTTGTTAAATCATAAGGGTCTTTACCTTTGCGTTCTATTTGGTTAGGTGCTTTTTCCCATAAATAAGGTTGTAGTCTTAAAAAATAGGTGACATTAAAAAGGTCGGCATAATTTACTTCGCTGTTATCAGCTCCGCCAGTAAATCCAAAATCGATTTGTTCCAGGTTTGGTTTTGTGTCTTTATATTCTAAAAAGGTAATAGTAGCTTTGCCATAAGTGATACTAGCTGTTGAGATATTATCTGGAATAAGCCCGGTAAGTAATATAGCCAGTTTACTAGGTGTATCTGATCCCGAATAGATCATCAGAATATTTTTAGAATAGTCGGTTGCATCAACTATTCTTTTCATGATATTTACTGTAGTGGCCTGATGTCCAAAATTGGGAGTACCGTCTACATAAAATCGTAGCTCATCCTTGCTTTTTATAAGTGCAAGCATGTCCTTTATTGACGCACTGGTAGTAGACTCACTAGCATCCTGCCCTTGCATTAATTTGCTTAAAAGATCATTGAAGTCGCCCATCTTAAAATATTTTTATGATTTGTGTAATTCTTTACAGAATTATGATATGTTGGTTATAAATGTTGTGTCTATACTATTCTACTAGTGTTGCTATCTTCTTATTAC
This sequence comes from Aquimarina sp. MAR_2010_214, assembly GCF_002846555.1. Lineage (NCBI taxonomy): Bacteria > Pseudomonadati > Bacteroidota > Flavobacteriia > Flavobacteriales > Flavobacteriaceae > Aquimarina > Aquimarina sp. MAR_2010_214. The sequence continues at coordinate 5,842,980 of NZ_PJMS01000001.1, read as the reverse complement.
TGGTTAAGCTTTTTATAGAACTTGGGTCATCTTTTTTGTACATAGCATACCAACCTAGTCCAGATGATTTTCCTCCAGAATTGGGATTACCAAACAGATAAAATAAAGAAGAACCATTGGGCGGTATTTTAAGTAAGCCCAGAAATTTCAAAGCAATTTGGGTAAACATAAGAAGGAATGATTTCTGATTATCGTCAAAAGCTAATCGAAGCTGTCCTATAGAGAGTTTGAGTACTGATTGTAAGCTAATCAATTTTGCTCCTCCTCCTGTACCCGGTAGGGAAATGCCAATGTTAGCATTGTAATTATCTCCAGTGCTATCAGGAGCCCAGTTTAATAGTAGAAAAGAGTCTAAACTTACCTTACCAGCCAATTCCCCTGGAGTTCCCATATTTAGCTTAAAATCCAAACCATACCAGGTAGAGTTATCAACCCCAGATAATCTAACGTCAGGAATTACAGTTAAGAATCCTTTGTCCTGAGGGCTTTTTTCACTGTTTCCGATAATTAAACCTTTTAGATCCAGTGCAAAATTGATAAACAAACTTTCGCTTCTGGCAGTACTGGTGGTGATATCAAAGGTGATTTCTCCTGCATCAAAATTCAGGGATTTATTTTGTTGTGGGTTTGCAATTTCATAAACCATAGCAATCCCCAGATTGCTGAAATTAAGACCACTTCTTGGAGTGAGGTTATCGTTATCAGGACTTCCAAAAGAGAAAATATCAAAATTAGTTGTGTTTTCTGAATCACTTGTATTCTCAATAATTTTATAATCAATGAATCCCTGCATACTAAACCAGGATTCATCAAACCCTTCTTTGGGAGAGTCTCGTGTTGTTAATAATACATCTGTAACCTCTATTTTATTATAGATATTACTATCAAACAGGAAGATATTATCTTCAATACTACCCATGCTATATACTGCATTACCATTGTTAATCTGAAAACTACCTTTGAGTAAAATATTTTTGAAAATATTTTTGGGATTTCCCATACTTACTACTTCACTATCAAAAAGTGTATTGATGGTTAATTGAGAATAACTTTCAAAGTTTTTTACTGCAGTATTCTCGAACAAAACTTTTAACGAGAGCAGTCTAAAGTCATAAGTATCTGCTGTGGTAGGAGAGATGGTTTCTGGTGGATTAGCGGTATCATCAAAATCTGGATCTACATAATAAATCAGACCGAACATAGTGCTGGATTGATCAACAACAGCTCCAGTATTTTTGGTATCTCCTTTTTTTACAGGGCTTATTTCTACCGCAAAATGATGTGCATTAAATGCTTCGGGATTGGTGATCCCAGCCATGATGCCCTGAAGATTTGTTGGGATTTCTTTAATATCCATTCGCAATACCAGAATACCCGTCCAGTTTTCATCGGTAGCGATTTCATTAAATTTAGAGAAATATTCGTTGTCAGACTGCTCATATGTTTCTTTGAAATAAGATTGCAGCCATTGGGATAGTATGATCAATTGATCGGTATCTGGTTCTTGTTGTGTTCCTTCAGAATTAATGGTAGATGGAGAACCAAATTGATCCCGTTGTGTCCATTTTTTGGGATTAGCGACCAGGCTTTCTTTAGCACTAATTTCTGAATCAGGATTAGGATCATATAATTTACCTTTACGTCCTTTAATGATCATGACATTTTTGTAGTTGTTGTATTCACTTCCTTGTCCTACATTGGCTTGTAATTGCCAACTATCAATACTCACGATATTATTAAATGTAGCCGTTAGAGGATCTTCTTCACCTAATGCTCCTAAATATTTTGAATTCGCAGTGACTAAAAAGAGGTCACTAGTTTGTAATGCCTCGACCAGTTCGTTTTCGGGATTTAAAAACTCTAGTTTGTACTTTTCATTATGATCTGTATTCTGACCTAAGAAAACTTCGTTCCATAAGGTTTGTCCTCCGCTTTGCGTTGTAGTGGCTAAAAGCCCTGACGGAGTGGTAGAAGTAGTTGGAGTTACTCCATTTTTATTTACCATTTGTTTTGCAGATAGCAATGATGTATTAGTGCTTGCTTTTCCAATGTTATTTCTACGAGTTTGACTGATGATTTGGCTTTCAAATGTTTCTGTGTCTGATTCAGAAAATGAAGTGACTCCATTTCCTACGGTTAACCCCAAATATGGAACTATCGGGAATAAGGTTATATCATCGGCTGTATAGGTAAACCCTAAATTATTATGAACAAATAGATCCTGATATTTATATAAGGAATTACCTTCTCCATAAAGAGCCGAACCCTTTGGTTGAGATACATAGGTAACCGTATTACCAGAAGTGTTTAGTATAGTTGCCCAGGAAGTTTCTTTTGTATGAGTTAATAAAGGTGCAGTTGGTGATTCAGGTGCTTTTACAGACGAAGCAGCTTCAAAAGGGAATTTAGGTGCCAATGCTGCATTTTTAGAAATAAAACGAATGGTATCTCCTTTTTGACTAAGAGTGAAAAATTCTGTACCCTGTAGACCGCACATCATATAATATTCACCGGTAGTTGTTTCTTTTTGAAATTCAATTTCAAAATCTCCTTCGGGAGTAAAATGAAATTGTTCTGTATTACTATTATCATTAATAGCCCCTGTAGAAATTACCAGACGGGCATTATATATATTGTTAGCTTCTTGTTTAGGTAACAGTGCTATTTCATTTCCGTAATTAGAAGTGAAATAAGAGTATAAGGTAGTATCTCTTTGATCGCTGTTTTTGCCGGTAAAGTTAAAATAGGTCCTTCTTGAGTTGTATGCTGTATTGATATTACATACAGTAGAATCATCATTAGGGCAGGGATCAAAGGTTTCATTAGTAACATCTGATGGATCAATAACAACACTAAAACCAAGATAATCTCCTGCAGGAGTACTTTGGGCTAGTGGTAGCCATTCTGATAATGAATCTTCATCTCCTTCTTCTGGAAATAGATATTGAAACCCCCATTTTAGATCATCTAAAAGAGAAAGCCTATTGATAAAAAAATTAGAAAAGCGTATACAGCCACGTAACTCTCCCGAGAAATCAATGTATCCTACTTTGGTAGGAATAGTTTTTGGAGACGAAGTTCCTGAAAAATCAATCACCAGATTACCCGGATTACCATTAAGAGTAATTACACTGGAAGCATCATCCAAAATGAGACTCATTCCATTTTGTATGGTAAGGTTTAAGCTTGAGGTAAGAGGTGCCTGTAACCCTGTATTTAAACTAGAACCGTCTGCACTAAGTCCCATGAGTGATGTATTAGACTTTTCGATTTCATTGATATCAATCTGTTCAAGCCATATCATTGCTCTGTTGGCAGAGCTAGAAGAGATTAGTTCGTTTATGTTTTTTACGAAAATTTCGGCATCAGCATTGTTTTCAATGGAAGGTGCCTGTGCAGAAAACACAAAATTTCCATTATAATATGTATTACTCAGAGCATCTTTTAGATTAATAGTGCCGCCAGAGGGGTCAATACCTTCTGGAGTAACAAAAGCAATAAAACCACGATCATCTGCTACATTTTCAGCGATATATAACTGATTGATAAACTTCTTAGAGAAAACTGTCATGTCTAACTAATTAAGATGGATAAAAGCGATAAGCTTTTCCTTGTTTTAAGAGAATATATGAGCACTACCAATTTGTTTTTAAACAAAAAAGCATTGATAATGAATAGAATAGCCTTTGTGATATTCAGGGAAGTAAAGACCTATGTATACACAGGTCTTTACTTATCTGAATAGACAAATTAATCGGTTACTCCTTTATGGATATAAAAGGAGACACACACCTGAACGATTAATTAGTAAACGTATAGGCAGCAGCCATAGTTTCCTGATTACTATTTGCTGTTGCGCTATATCCGCTCATGAAAATAGCGATAGTATAGGTAAGACCTCTACCGATACTTATATTATTAAAGGCTCCACCATTATTACTCGTGATCTGAACCGCAGATAACGGACGAGCGTAATATGAAGGAGCTCCTGCTTGCCAGATAGCTGCCCAGGCACCATTTCCTTTAAGATCGATTTGATTTGGGAAATTCTCCAAACTAAAAGATACACTGGTTGTACCAGGTTTTACGTTAACGATTGTTCCTTCAAAATTGTTAGATGGACTTGGTTGTCCAGCTGCAGGAATAAATGAAGAAGAACAAATGTTTCCATATGTCTGTGCAGGGTCGTTTAATGTTGGGCCAACAGCATACCCAACAATGTAACTATTGTTATTAAGATCTAGACCATCAAAGTTTAAAGATCCTGCTTGTGTATTACTTGGTATTACTTTTCTTTCAAGTGGCGGAGTACCAAATGGGATCTCGTTGCTGTTCTGCCATAATACTACTTGGTTTCCAAAAGTATTAGGTTGATTCCCAGAAAGCGTATCGTAAGTAATGTCAAGAGAATTGGCCGTAATGGTAGTAATCTCAATTTTTGTAGTTAATACCGTTGTTGATTTTCCTTGTTTTTCTAATGTTGCAGTACTCATAATTGTTTAGATTTAAATGTTAATTTTAGGTTTTAAAAATGTATCTATTTATCCGATGCCGGATCACTTGTGTTAAAATTTAAAATGGCTGCAGCCGTTGTATTATCTGCTCCCATGAAGTATATTAAAGTATATTCAGTATCTCTACCCAATGATAGGTTGTTTAGCGCTACAATCCCTTGATTAGAATAGCTATCTATTTTTGTTTTAATAAGAGCATCAGGAGGTAGATTATATGGAGAGGCATAGCCTTTCCACAATCCAATCCAATTCCCATTTTCTTTGGGTAGGTAGCCAGAAAGAGTTTGATAGAAAACAGATAATGAAGTTTGCCCTAAATTTTCAATTCCAATATGTACATTAGACAGAGGTGCTTTGATACCCCCTGCACCTAGAATTGCACTGGCACAAATATTTCCTGTTCCAGAACCTACTCCATATCCCACCACATAGCTGTTATACGTAATAGTAAGACCATCAATGGTAACGGTACCACTTTGGGTATTAACTCCTATTTCTATCACCTTTAAAGGCGTTACTGTCCAGGGAATAACAGATGATTCCCAGATAGCTATAAAATTTTTGTATGTTGATGGTTGATTAGCAGGAAGTCCCGAAAAGGCTACAGTAATTGATTCTCCGGTAAAACTAGTAATTTCAATCTTACAAGTATTGAGTTTTGCCGTTTCAATTGCTACAGCAAGAGGTTGAAATTCTTTCAAAGCAATAGTATTAATATTAGAGGTATTAAATTTCATTACAGGGCAGGATGCTAAAACGCATGATGACTGATTCGGGAAATGTAAAAAGAGTATAATCATACTTAATGATATAATTCTCTTAGTAGTAAATCCGTAAAACCCCGGTTTAAAGAAATAGTTGAAATTTATTAGCATTGCTATTTACTTTTCGATTTGTGTGTGTCAGTTGGTATATTGAGTATGAATGTACTCTTGTACTAAGATACCTTTAAACCAAAACATTTCCTATAGGTATAAACCCGTGTTTTTTAATGGTTTATAATGGTGTTTTTAGAGATTGAAGTAAGGGTTTTACCATAAAAAAGAAGAGAGAATAGGACGGTTGTTACTTAAAATCAGAAGGGTTACAACTATTGTTGATAAGAGATAGTACTATTCTTAAAAGTGAAATAATCAAGACAGAAATTAACGAGCTATCACTAAAAATTATGGATTTATAAACTGAAAAAAGATAGGTTTTAAAAAGAATTTGGTTATATATTATCGGAATGCACTAAAATTTGAAAATTATATATTGATTCTTAAATCTAAGGTTTATAGATCACAAAACCGAAGTTATATGGGGCCTGGTATTTAAATTTTGTTCTTTTAAGTAGAATCCGAACTTAAAACCTACCTCTTTTATATATACATAACTTTGTATAGAGACATCATAGCTAATAGGAGCATTTAATTCTTTCATGAGATCTATAATACGGTAGAGTTTTGTTTTTGAAATCCCCAGACGATATGCTAATTGTTCTGGAGATCCTGTGGCTTGTAAACGAGTAAGTTGATCTATTCGTTCTATAGTTTTGATGTGTTTAGTGATAATGCCCATAATTTGTTTTCCTGTTTTTTTATTACACCTATATATGTATTCTCTTTTTGGATTCAAGATTTTCAACTAATCATAAATAACATTCAGGATAATAATCTGGTTTTATGGCCTGTTTACAAGAAAAAAAATTCTTTTTGTTCATTTTTTTGTATATTTGATTGTTTCCGACACAAATATAGTTTAAAATATTGAACAAATAAAAATATTAATTCAATATTTTAAACTTTTTTATGTGTTAGGTATGAACTTTAAATTGTAAAGTTTATAATTTTAACTGTTACATATGGATTTACATAAGATAAAAGAAATAGCAGACGAAAAAGGCAAGTTAATTAAGGATTTAATAGAAGAAACGGGGATCAAGAAGGGAACTCTTTTCAATTATATGAAAGGAAAAACAGCTATTACTTTAGAAGCTTTTTTGAAAATATCAGATGTTCTAAAAGTTCCGCCTTTAGAATTATTAGCTGTAGTTCAAAATATTAAACTTAATAATGATGCTGCCGAAATGGTTCATGATATGAGTGCTACTACCAATACCGAACATATCGATTCAAATACCATTAATGTTATGATGATTCCTTTGGTAAATCAATATGCATATGCTGGATATTTAAGTGGATTTGAAAATGAAGGTTATGTAGGAGAATTACCAAAAATGCCCTATTTGGCAGATAGACAATATAAAGGTAATTATGTGTTTTTTGAAGTAAAAGGGGATTCGATGGATAATGGCAGCTACGAAAGTTATCTTGAAGGAGATCTTATCCTATGCCGGGATGTGAGACAGGATTTTTGGAGTAGTAAATTACATATTAATAAATGGGATTTTGTAATCGTGCATAAAGAGGAGGGAATTCTTTTAAAAAGAATTATAGCGCATGATGTTGAAAAAGGAATATTAACTCTCCATTCTTTAAATGAATATTATGAAGATACTCATGTGCATCTAAAAGATGTTGCCAAAATTTTTAATGTTGTCGATGTAAGAAGGCACAGGAATAGGAGATGAGTATAAGCTTGATTTAAAGTAGTGCATATATAATATTTTGCCCGCCCATTCCTTAATAGGTTTTTCATCTTTTTAAAAGTTTGAAAAGTAATAATTGATTCAATTAATAACCAAAATTCTTAGGTTATAGGGGTATGATTTTCAAATTTTGATTTCAATTCGAATACATGTTTTTCTTTATCAATCATTTCTTTTTATAATAATTTTTTTCAAAAAAAGTATTTCATTTCTTAAAACTAGAAACTGAGGTTAAATTAAGTTAATCTTTTTAACGTTAGGTTTACGATTTGTCATTATTATAGTAATGATTAAATAATGTTTCTATTTTACTAATATTAAAATTTATATACAATTTTGGCCTGTAAATTTAGTATTAGTAAAATTTAAACTTAACAAATGAAAAGTTCATTAACACTTTTTTCAGTATTATTTTACTTTTTTTCTACGGTAGTCAGCAGTCAGGAATCTAGTATTACAGGAATAATTACAGACGGTCAAACTCCGCTTCCTGGAGCAAATGTTATGCTTCAGGAAACTCAAAAAGGGGTAGTAACAGATTTTGATGGTAATTTTGAAATCATCGGAATTCAGGAAGGACAATACAGTATTGTTATTTCTTATCTTGGTTTTGAAGATAAGGTGATTTCAATAACTATACATCCTGGGGAAATTAAAAGTTTAGGAAGTATTGAGCTCATTGCTTCTGCAGAATCTTTGGATGAAGTTGTAGTCACAGCTTTGGGTATAGAGAAAGAAAAAAAACGATTAGGTTATGCTGTACAAGAAGTACAGGGAGATCAACTTACAACAGCAAGAGAAACTAATGTTACTAATTCGTTAGCTGGTCGTGCAGCAGGAGTTCAAATAACAGGAGGAGGATCTGGTGTAGGATCAACTTCATTAATTACAATACGAGGAGAAGGTTCTCTTATTCCGGGTAATAACTCTCCTTTGTTTGTAGTAGATGGTATCCCGATAAGTAACCGTACTGTTAGTAATCGATCCGAAGGAAATCTTGAAACAGATTATGGTAATGGTGCACAGGATATTAATCCAGATGATGTTAAATCTATTTCTATCCTTAAAGGGCCTAATGCGACTGCTCTTTATGGATCTCGTGGATTAAACGGAGTGGTGTTAATCACTACAAAGTCTGCAGAAAGAACAAAAGGACTAGGCATTAGTTTTACTCAAAATGTAACCTTTGAAAATGCATTAAGAATACCAAAATATCAAAATCAATATGGTCAGGGTGCAGGAGGAGAATTTGCTTTTCTTGATGGATTTGGAGGAGGTGTAAATGATAATATTGATGAGAGTTGGGGGCCACGCTTAAATGGCCAATTGATTGCTCAGCATGATAGCCCAACAACAAGTGGTTTTAGAGCAGGAGATTTTGCAGTAAGACCAAGAAACTCTGATGGTACTTTTGCAGATGAAATCATCCTAACACCATGGAAATCTAATCCTGATAATATTGAAGATTTTTTTAGAACAGGATCAACAATAACAACAAACCTAGCTTTAACGGGCGGCAATGAATTCGGGAATTTAAGACTTTCTTTAACTAATTTGGAAAGTGAAGGTATTCTACCAAATACAGATTATGATAGAAGAACGTATGCGCTTAATGGCTCTTATAATCTAGCAAAATGGTTAAAAGTTTCTTCATCAGTTAACTACGTTAATAGTAAGAGTAATAATAGACCAAACAATTCTTATGGTACCGAGAATATCATGTATTTATGGGTTTGGTTTGGACGTCAGATTGATATGAATTCACTTCGAAATTATTGGCAACCCGGCCTCGAAGGAAGACAGCAGTTTAATTATAATTACAATTGGCACGATAATCCATTTTTCACATTGAATGAAAATACTAATGGATTTGATAAAAATCGAATTTTTGGTAATGCCAGAGTAGATATAAATATTACACCTAGTCTATCCCTTATGTTACGTACAGGTGTTGATTATTTTAGTGAGCTACGAGCCAGTAGACGAGCGTATAGTACACAGCGATTTGCAAAGGGGCAATATCGAGAAGATGATATTTACTTCAAAGAACAAAACACCGATTTTCTCCTGCAATATAATAAAACACTAAATGAAGATTTTACAATGGGATTATCTTTAGGAGGTAATACTAGAGAAGAAGAAAATCGATATAAGAGGATTAGTGCAAACTCATTATCAGTTCCCGGAATTTATAATTTTGAAAATTCGGCAGAACCATTATCAAAAACACAATTTAATGATAAACGTAAAATCAATTCATTATACGCATTTGCCAATTTTTCATATAAAAACTTTCTCTTTCTAGATATTACCGGAAGAAATGATTGGTCAAGTACTTTACCAAAAGATGATAACTCATACTTTTATCCATCTGTTGGTCTTAGTGCTGTAGTATCTGATATGGTAGAATTACCAGAAATGTTTTCATTTGTAAAACTTCGTGGAGGTTGGGCTGTTGTTGGTAACGATACAGACCCTTATGCACTTAGAAACACATTCTCGTTTAATGAACCTTTTGGTAATTTTCAACGTGTAAATGCATCGGATATATTGCGCAACGAAAACTTGAAACCAGAAGAAGCTTCATCAACCGAAGTTGGAGCAGATATTCGATTTTTTAATAATCGTTTAGGGTTTGATGTAACCTATTATAAATCTACCGTAAAAAACCAAATTCTAACCTTACCGGTATCCAACACTTCTGGATTTAAATCTAGGATTATTAATGCAGGAGAAATAGAAAATAGAGGATTTGAAGTCGTATTAAATGCAAAACCTATAAAAAGTAAAAGTGGATTTACATGGGAAACTAATGTGAACTTTACTAGCGCACGAGGTGAGATAAAATCACTAGTAGAAGGATTAGGTACGTATACAATATCTTCTAATTATGTTAATGTATTAGCTCAGGTTGGAGGTAGAATGGGAGATATTTATGGTACAGGCCTAGTAACAGTAGATGATCCTAATAGTCAGTTTTTTGGTCAGGTGGTGCATAATGAAGATGGTTTTTCTAAACGAGATCCTAACTTAAAAAAATTAGGAAATTATAATCCGGATTTTACCGTAGGTTGGCAGAATACATTTACTTATAAAGGATTCAATTTTGGTTTCTTATTTGATTGGAGACAAGGAGGAGAAATCATGTCTAGAACAACCCTGATCGGTGGTACTTCGGGAATGATGGATTTTACAGCTGTTGGAAGAGAAACAGGAATCATCTCAGAAGGCGTTATCCAAAATGCAGATGGAAGCTATAGGCCAAATGATATAGTACTTTCTGGACGAGATTATTACTGGTGGCGTTATAATCGTGGAAACGAAGAAATAGGGATATTCGATGCCTCTTTTCTAAAACTACGAGAAGTGCGCTTGGGATATAATTTTCCTCAAAAAATCCTCAAAAAAACAATTATCAAAAGCATGTCGTTATCATTGGTTGGTAGAAATTTAGCGCTATGGACAGAAAACCCTCATTTTGACCCTGAGACGATTTCATTTAATGGCGGAAATATCGTGCTGGGAGTTGAGGATATGGCATTACCAAGCTCTAGAAGCTATGGAATTAATCTAAATGTAACTTTCTAAAGTAAAAAAGATGAAAAAATATATAATAGTAACAATAACGATATTAATATCAGTACTATCATGTACTAATGATTTTGAAGAAACAAACGCTAACCCTAATCAACCAGAACAGGTAAGCTCTGACTTGTTATTATCTACAGTTATCTCTACTGTGGCTAATAGAGCAGCACAATCTGGATGGGATAGAGGAAATATTGTAGGTCAGTTAACGGCAAAGATCAATTTTACAGGTTTTGATCGTTATGAATGGGGTTCAGAATCTGGGTTGTGGAATGAATATTACGAAATTCTTCCTGAAATTGACCTTATTTTGAAAGCTTCATTGCAAGAAGAAACCAAAAATACAAGTTATGAAGGGATGGCATTGATTCTCAAATCTTATGTTTTTTCCATTTTAACAGATAATTGGGGGAATATTCCTTTTTCAGAAGCAATAGATGGTCAAAATAAGAATTTCACTCCTAAGTATGATAATCAGCAAGATATTTATACTGCAATTCTCTTAGATTTAAAAAAGGCAGAACAGCAACTGGCAGTGGGACAGCCTATTCTTGGGGGCGATATTTTGTATGGAGGCGATCTTGAAAAATGGAGAAAACTGGCAAATTCTTTAAGGCTTCGTTATCTTTTAAGAATTTCGAACAAAGTGGATGTTTCTTCAGAAATGAAAGAGATTGTAGATAGTGGTATTTTTATTGCCGCCAATGCAGATAATGCGGCGGTATCCTATCCGGCAACAACACAAATAGATTCATGGCCTATAAGTACAGGACGAATTGGTGGATTTGATGAACATCGACTTAGTGAAACCAGTGAGGCTATTTTGAAACAATTTAATGATCAACGTCTATCAAAGTGGTTTCAACCCACAGATAATCCTGATGATGATCCTACTCTTTTTGTAGGATTAACTAATGGATTGAGTGAGGATAATGCGTCAACCTTTAATGGTGGTGCTAGTAATGTATCAAGAATAAATCAATCATTTTTTTATGATTCTCCAAATAGTGTAAAAGCAGTAATCATACAAGCAGCCGAAGTTCATTTTATCCTTGCAGAGGCAGCACAACGAGGTTGGATTACAACAGATGCTAAAACCTCATACGAAAATGGTGTGAGATTATCTTTTGAATACTGGGAAGTCAATCAAGATGTCACTGCCTATCTTGCACAAACTGGTGTAGTGTATGATGATACATTAGAAACAATAATCACCCAAAAATGGTTAGCATCATTTTTAGTTGGTTTTGAAGCCTGGTATGATTTCAGAAGAACTGGATTGCCCTCAGTAATTATTCCGGGGCCAGACAATGTAAATGGTGACCGTATACCTGTACGTTTCTTATATCCTGATAGTGAGCAAACACTTAATAATGAAAATTATGAGCAGGCAACTTCTCAGATGGGGGGTAACGATATTAATATAAAAGGCTGGTGGGAGAACTAGTGATCACAAAACAAGATATAAACAGATGAAAAAAAATATAATTTTTATAGTTGTTTTTACTTTGCATTTGTTTGCAATTAAAGGCAGCGCACAAACAGAAAATTCACCAAAAGTAATCTTGATCACCTTGGATGGATTACGCTGGCAAGAACTTTACACAGGTGCTGATTCACTATTAGTAACAAATAATACGTATGTAAATGATACGACGAAGCTAAAAGCAGATTTTTGGAGACCAAAAACAAAAGACCGTAGAGAGGCTCTAATGCCATTTTTTTGGAAGACTATTGCTTCCATGGGGCAATTACACGGAAATAGAAATGTGGGGAGTAAAGTCAATTTAACGAATATGATGTGGTTTTCTTACCCTGGATACAATGAGATCTTAACCGGGGTGGCTGATGATAAGAATATCAACAGTAATAAAAAGATAAACAACTCAAATAAAACGGTATTGGAAATAACAAATAATCTACCAGGTTATAAAGGAAAAGTAGCTGCTTTTGGTAGCTGGGATGTATTTCCATTTATCATAAATGAAGATCGTTCTGGAGTTCTTGTTAATGCAGGTTTCGAGGCTGCCAAAGGAAACAATCTTAGTCGCAGAGAGGTGTTTTTAAACCAGTTGCAAGATCAAATTCCAAGTCCCTGGAGTACGGTTCGTTTAGATGCTTTTACGCATCACTATGCGATAGAGCATATGAAAAAAAACCATCCTGATTTGATGTATATCGCATATGGTGAAACAGATGATTTTGCTCATGACGGAGACTATGAAGCTTATTTAAAAGCGGCTCATAACACAGATGGTATGATCAAAGAATTATGGGAGTTTACCCAACAGGATTCATATTATAAAGACAATACCGTTTTCATTATCTCTACAGATCATGGTAGAGGAACAGATCCTTTGGATACCTGGAAAAGCCATGGGTCAAAAGTGAAAAATGCTGGAGAAGTGTGGATTGTTGCTTTCGGAAAAGAAATAGCTGCTTTGGGAGAAGTGAAAAATACCGAACAGTTGTATAGTAACCAAATTGCTGCAACGGTCGCAGCAATTATGGGGAATGAATACTCTGTTGAAAATGCAGGGAAACCGATTGAGAGTATAGTGAAATCAAAAAAGTAATCATATTGATTCAAACAAAAAGAGGATATTACATAAACTCTAACTGTTATTTTTGAATATCTAAGTAAACTCTCATAAAATGTGGAATCATTATTAATTCGTTTACATAGAGGTTAGTAATGCGCATTTTGTGAGAGTTTTACTTGGATTTTTGTGAATATCTGCCATTTAATTTTCAAGAAAAGAGAACCTTTAGAGTTTTTAAATATTTGTCTCTAAGTTATTACAGACTTCAAAATGTGACTATGCATTTAGTAATTTTTCTTGCAAGCTTTAAAAACAATATTTGGGATACGCTAAGTAACATCTAGTTAAATATTCACGTCATTTTTTATCCAATTCTCGTCATTTAGTTATTTCAATTGATACTTAGTTTTGTACTAAAATTTATTTAGATCAAATAAAAATAACTATGTTATCGGAAACTCAAATTACCCTTAAACCTGACCTCGCTGTTGATTATCTTTTTGATGCTCATTCTAAACATGAATATGAAGAATATATACAAAAAACTGTTCAATATATTAAGACCTTTTTGGATAATGATTGTTTCTATAGTGGAGAATCTGCAGAAATGCTTAAATCCCGAAAAGAAGGGATTTCAGTAAATTCACGAACTAATTTATCTTTGGATCAGGCATTACGAGAAATCAAAGATGTGTTTCTTGATCATGCCATTTCTTTTCACCATCCTCGTTATGTAGCGCATCTTAATTGCCCTGTTTTATTGCCGGCATTGGTAGGAGATTTAATTGCTTCATCTGTTAATACCGCTATCGAAACCTGGGATCAAAGCACTTCTGCTACCTTGATAGAACAAGAAATAATTCGTTGGATTTGTAATGAAATGAATTTTCCTTCACAATCAGATGGTGTTTTTACCAGTGGAGGTACACAATCTAATTTCAAGGCACTTTTGATGGCGCGAGATCATTATGCATTTACGCATTATGGAATTAACTTAAAAGAGAATGGGTGGTCTGATGAGGTAAGTAAGTTTCGTGTTTTTTGTTCAAATAAAGCACATTTCAGTATCAAAAAAAATGCAGCCTTATTGGGTATGGGATACGACGCAGTAATACCGGTGGATACAGATGATAAGATGAAGATGAAAGTAGATGCTCTGGTACAAGCTATAGAAAAAGAAAAGCAACAAGGCAATATACCAATTGCTATAGTCGCTACTGCAGGAACAACAGATTTTGGAAGTTTTGATCCAATACATACAATTTCTAAAATAGCAAAAGAATACAACATCTGGTTTCATGTAGATGGGGCATATGGAGGATGCTATGTATTAACCGATACTCATCGGCATTTGCTTAAAGGGGTAGAGTTTGCTGATTCGATGACTATCGATTTTCATAAAACGTTATTTCAACCGGTATGTTCGAGTGCTTTTTTGGTTAGAGATACAAAATATTTTAAATATATATCCTACTATGCAGATTATCTTAATCCTATCGAGAACAGGGATGAAGAACACCCTGATCTAATCGAAAAATCTATTCAGACTACCCGCCGGTTTGATGCTTTAAAGTTATGGTTTACATTAAAAGTAACAGGAGCCAAAACTTTAGGGGGATTTCTAGAAAAAGTACATCACTTAGCCCACGAAGCTTATGATATCATTAAAGACGATATCTATTTTGAAGTAGCACACAAACCCGAATTAAGTACTCTTGTGTTTCGATTTAAAATACCCGGAGTAACCGATGATAAGGTTTTAGATGCAGTAAATCTTTATATTAAAAACACCTTGTTTAACTCAGGAAAAGCCTCTGTAGCCAGTACAAAAATTGATGGTGAAATCTATTTAAAATTTACCTTGTTAAACCCAAGAACTACAAAAGAAGATCTTTTAGAGGTTGTTAAAATGATCAAAGAACAGGGGTTAATCTATACAACAAATAATTAAAACAATATAATGATGAGTGATACTAGAATAATAGATTTTGTGGCAGTAGGTATTGGACCATTTAACTTGGGATTGGCATGTCTCACAGAGCCTATAGATGGGTTAGAAGGAGTTTTTTTAGACAAAAGCCCTAAGTTTGATTGGCATCCCGGTATGTTACTTCAGGATACAACATTACAGATTCCGTTTATGGCAGATTTGGTCACTCTGGCAGATCCTACCAGTCCTTTTAGCTTTTTGAACTATATTAAAAAACAAGGACGGATGTATTCTTTTTATATAAAAGAGAACTTTTTATTACTTCGTAATGAGTACAACCAATATTGCCAATGGGTGATAGAACAATTGCCAAATCTGTTTTTTAATACCGAAGTAACACACATACAATACAATGAGAAAGATGAGTACTATGTAGTTACCTCAAAATGCACACAAACAGATGAATTGAAAATATATAAAGCAAAAAAACTGGTTTTAGGTACAGGAACTCAACCTTATGTTCCCGAATGTTGCAAACAGTTAGAAGGAAAAGCGTTTCACTCTTCATCATATCTAAAGCATAAATCACTATTACAATCTAAAAAGTCGATAACGGTTTTGGGTAGCGGGCAAAGTGCAGCAGAGATTTTTTATGACCTTTTACAAGAGATTGAAACAAAAGGATATCAGTTAAACTGGATTACCAGATCTCCAAGATTTTTTCCGTTAGAGTATTCTAAATTAACCCTAGAGATGACTTCTCCAGAGTATGTAGATTACTTTTATGATTTGCCACAGCATAAAAAAGATCATTTAATTCAGAATCAAAAACATCTTTTTAAAGGAATCAATCAAAACCTGATAGGGGATATCTATGATCTGATTTACACCAAGCAATTGACTAATGATGTAAAAGTATCTCTACGCACAAATTCTGAATTAACCGCAGCAGAACATAATGAAAATCACGATACTTTTAATCTTGAACTACACCAAATTGAACAAGATAAACGATACCGACATCAAACAGAAGCGTTGATATTAGCAACTGGGTATACCTATCAGAAACCAGAATTTATAGAAGGTATTGCAGATCATATTCAATGGGATGATAAAAACCGATATGCCGTACATCGCAATTATAGCATCGATAAGCAAGGTAAAGATATCTATGTGCAAAATGTAGAATTGCATACTCACGGGTTCGTAACTCCAGATTTAGGAATGGCATGTTACCGCAATTCTTTCATCATTAAAGAATTAACAGGAAAAGAGTATTACCCGATAGAAAAACGTATTGCTTTTCAGCAATTTGAAGTGACTCAGGAAGAAGAAATTAATACGGAAGAACCTGTTTTAAGGTAAACCACAAACTTTATAGGGTGTTGAAATTAAGTTCGGCACAAGCCTGTGAGGTTTATAATTGTAACCCTACAATGACTTTAAAAAAAATTCTTATCCTCATGACTCTGGTAGCGGTAGTAAGTGATTATTTACTACATCCTTTTTATCCACAGTTTTTTGAAGCTCGCTTTGGGGTTACAGATCCCAAATATGTAGGATATTATTTTGCAGCTATTTGTTTTATGGTGATGATTGCATTTCCGTTTTGGGCTTACATATCCAAAAAAATGGCCGAGCTTAATATTTTGGTGTATACCCAATGTATTGCAGGGATATTAGCATTATACTGTTATTGGACGACCTCTTATATTAACTTCTGGATTATATCCTTGATTATGGTAATATTTAAAGGAAGTTATCTTTTGGTATATCCCTATATCTTAAAAATTATTACCAAAAAAGAACATACAAGTACCATAGGGTTACTCTCTGTTGTTGTACATCTGGGAGGGATTTTAGGAGCTGTAATTGGCGGATTGACAGTAGACCTTGTTGATGCCAGTTATATTTTTCTGGTGATGGCTGCTGGAGATTTTATGCAAATGGGAATAAGTATG
Organism: Aquimarina sp. MAR_2010_214; assembly: GCF_002846555.1. Classification (NCBI taxonomy): domain Bacteria; kingdom Pseudomonadati; phylum Bacteroidota; class Flavobacteriia; order Flavobacteriales; family Flavobacteriaceae; genus Aquimarina; species Aquimarina sp. MAR_2010_214. The sequence continues at coordinate 5,825,854 of NZ_PJMS01000001.1, read as the reverse complement.
TATCTACTGCGTAGCAAAAAATATGATACGAATAAAATTATTGAAACTCAATCAACTCTTGATGCTAAGGATAAAATTATCCCCCAAGGTTTTATCCTTAAGATTGGGTTAGTAACAATGGTCTTATATTTTAGTGATTTCCTAATCCGTCCTTTTTTCTCACTATACTGGGAAAGCCTTTCTGATTATGATGGTAAATTAATTTCTGGATGTATATATGCTATACCTGGTTTTGTAGCATTAATTGCCCTTTGGATTAATACAAAGCATATTCCGAAATATAAAAATAAGAGTATCCTATCGGCATTATTCCTGGGAATGATAGGGCTAATACTTCAAGGACTTCCTGTTGAGACGATTGTAATATTGGGAAGAATTATTTATGGCTGGGCGATTTTTCAGGGAGTAGTGCGTTTTGATGTGTTACTGTTTGAATTCAGCTCTCCAAATTCTTATGCCATTGATTACAGTAAAGTGCATTTTTTTCAGAATCTGGGAGTACTACTAGCTTCTTTTTCGGTTGGAATTTTGGTGGATCATCATGGATTACAAATTCCGTTTAGAGTGGCATTAGCAGGTTTTTTGATCACACTCGGGATGTACTATTTCATATTTCACAGAACAACATTTAGAACACGAGTAAAAGACCTAGCAAAAACATAAAGATTTTATATGTCAGTTCAAGAACACACAAGTTTAATAACACCTGCAAAAGAAGGATATGAGTTTTCATCGTCTTATCGGGGCTTTGGGGATATACATATACGGCATTTTGATATTGAAACAGATAGTGCTGTATTACACGATTGGGTAAATCGGGATTATGCCGTGTTCTGGGGTATGCAACAGAGTTCGGTAGAGAAAGTAAAAGCCGAATATGCTAAATTAATGCTACCAGATCATTATGATATTTTTGTTGGTGTATATAAAGAACAACCCGTTTTTGTATTAGAACGTTATCATCCACAACAAGATCTTATCGGAAAATACTATCCGGCCCAGAGTAATGATTGCGGGATTCATATTATAGTAGCACCATCACCCGAAGGTAAAATTGAAAACTTCACATGGTATATGTTTGATACGATAATGAGTTTTGTTTTTCGAGATGAAAAAGTGCATCGAATTATAGTAGAACCCGATATAAGAAATAAAAAGATGTTTGCGATTTGCCAACGTGTAGGATTTCAGCTTGATATTATTGTTGAACTTCCACATAAAACGGCGCAACTCGCTTTCTTAACCAGACAAAAACATAACCAACTTAAGTTGGTTCCACAAATACATAAACGAAGTGCAATGAATACTTTAGATAATGCTGTTTCGCCTCAACAATCTGTAGCTCATATTCAATCAGAATTATGGGTTAAAGTAAATACATTACTTATTAAAAAAGCAATCTGCGAGTTTAGTCACGAGTTGCTTATAAAGCCCAAAATAACTGAAAAACTAGGAGATGGTTGGAGTAAATATACTTTAATACCTGATAACTCAGAAATCCTGTATGAATTTAGGGGAAAGCAATTAGCTCTAAATCATCTATGGATTAGTGAAGTTTCTATTCAAAAATATGAACTTGGAAAATCAGTAAGACTTGATGCCATTTTGTTTATCAAAGAATTTAGAGAACAATTAGGGATCGATAACAATACGATGCCTGTTTACCTTGAAGAAATTATTAGTACACTGTATGGAAGTGCCTTTAAATATGCAAAAGGGAATCCTGTGGCAATAGATTTGGTTTCAGCAGATTTTCAGACTATAGAACAATCAATGATGGAAGGTCATCCTGGTTTTGTGGCTAATAATGGGCGAATAGGATTTGATAGTAGTGACTATAGATCATATGCTCCCGAGGCCGGGAATTCTTTTTATCTGATATGGTTAGCCGGTCATAAAAGTAATGCTGTATATGCTGCTATTGAGGATTTACCATATGATACATTAATTGAACAGGAATTGGATAAAGATACAATTTCATCATTCAATACTATAATAAAAGATAAAGGCTTTGATCCAGATGATTACTATTTTATCCCAATGCATCCCTGGCAGTGGTTTAATAAACTAGCTAATATATTTTCACCCGAGATTGCTAAAGGAAGTTTGATTTGTTTAGGGTATGGTCCAGATCAATATCTTGCTCAACAATCTGTGCGTACACTGTTTAATATTTCAAACCCTCATAAGTTATATACTAAAACGGCCCTTTCTATATTAAATATGGGATTCATGAGAGGATTGCCTTTATATTATTTGGGTACAGCCCCAAAAATGGCAGTTTGGTTAGAAGAACTGTTATATAATGATTCTTATATTATTGAAACAGGATTCAGGATGTTAGGAGAAATAGGTTCTGTTAGCTATGTAAACCCATATTTTAAAGAATTCGGCCCTCATAATGATTACAACAAAATGTTAGCATCATTATGGAGAGAAAGTCCAATGAGTGCTATAGACGAAGGGCAAAAACCAATGACAATGGCTGCTTTTCTGCATATTGATCAAACCGGCGAAGCATTATTACCCAAAATTATTGCCGCATCAGGATTGTCCATATCAGAATGGTTACGTCATTACTTTAAGGCATACTTAAGTCCTCTACTACATTGTTTCTATCATTTTGATTTGGTATTTATGCCTCACGGCGAAAATATCATTATGGTATTAGAGAATAACATACCTGTAAAAATATTAATGAAAGATATTACTGAAGAAGCTTGTATTCTTAATCCTGAAGTTACATTACCAGAACATCTTAAACGTATGTATGCCCCGGTTCCTGAAGATGTGAAATTGTTATCAATATTCACAGATGTTTTTGATGGTTTTTTCAGATTCATGTCTCATGTTCTGGTTGAACATGCAGGATATTCGGAAGAGAACTTCTGGAAACTAGTAGCAGAAAATATTCAACTTTATCAGGAAAAATATCCTGAAAAAGAAAACAAGTATAAACAGTATGATCTTTTTGCGCCAGATTTTCATTTGTCGTGCCTTAATAGATTACAATTAAACAACAATAAGCAAATGATTGATCTGGATGATCCGGTTGCATTACTTCAGTTTGCAGGGCGATTACAAAACCCTATTGCCGCTTTTAAAAAAGAAAAATCGACTTTTCAAGCATAATACATTTGTTTATGAATAACACTGAGATCATACCAACTGCTATTTTTTCTAAAACTATTAAAGGTCTTGGAGATATACATTTACGTTTTTTAGATATAGAAAAAGATATCAAAACTATTCATGATTGGGTGACCAAACCCTATGCAATGTATTGGGGGATGCAAGAATATACTTTAGAAGAGGTAAAACTATCATATCAACAAATAGTTGAATCAGATCATCATGATGCTTTCATAGGAATACTAGATAATCAACCTATTTTTTTAATGGAAAGCTATGATGCTTTAAAAGATCCTATTTCAGCATATTATAATACAGAGAAAAAGGATCGGGGAATGCATATTTTGGTTAGCCCTGTCAAAAAAAAGATTCCAAATTTTACCTGGCATGTGTTTTCTACTATTCTCGAATATCTGTTTAGTGACCCTCAAACGGATCGCATTGTTGTAGAACCAGATGTGAGAAATGAAAAAATTCATTCACTTAATAAAAGGGCGGGATTTAAATATTATAAAGAAGTTGAATTACCTCATAAAACAGCAGCACTAGCTTTTTGTGATAAGAAAGATTATGAGAAAGCTCTCTTGCTAGAAGAAGAGAAAAATATAGTACATAAAACCAAAACCAATGACTAAGTTAGATATGGTAAACCAACCAGAAGTTAATCTTGATCATCTAAGACTCGATGTATGGAAAAAAGTAAATCGAGCCCTTGTTAAAAAAGCAATTAGCGAATTTACACACGAATTACTCTTACGACCAAAACCTCAGTATCAGGAAAAATATTGGGGGCATTATATTTTGGTTGCTGATATACCAGAAATCACCTATGAGTTTAAAGCCAAAAAACGGAGCCTTGATCATTGGCATATTGACGAGAATAGCCTTGTTAAAAGACAAAATGGAAATCCGGTAACTGTAGATGCTATACATTTTATTTTAGAATTTAAATATACTTTGGGGATTGCTGATGATATGTTACCTACCTATCTCGAAGAAATTACCAGTACCTTATCTGGGGCGGCATATAAATATCACAATAAAAAATGCTCTTCAAAAGAATTAGCACAATGTAGCTTTCAGGTAATAGAGCATGCAATGACCGAAGGACATCCTTGTTTTGTGGCTAATAATGGGCGAATAGGTTTTGATGCTGAAGATTACATTAAATATGCACCCGAAACCGATAATTCGTTTCAGATTATATGGCTGGCAGGTCATCAAGATAAAGCGACATTTACCGCAGTAAAAGGATTTGAATATAAATCACTAATGCGACGAGAACTTGGTGTCGCTACCATAGCCAAATTTAATAATACACTAGAAGACTTAGGGTTGGATATGGAATCCTATGTTTTTATACCCGTTCACCCCTGGCAATGGAATAATAAGATAATTCACATTTTTGCTGCAGATATAGCAAATATGGATCTCGTGTTTCTGGGAAAAGGAGAAGATCAATACTCTGCACAACAGTCTATAAGAACGTTATACAATAAAACTACTCCAGATAAATTATACACCAAAACAGCATTATCTATTTTAAATATGGGGTTTATGCGTGGCCTTTCACCATATTATATGCAAAGTACCCCACATATAACCACTTGGATAACCAAGTTGTTTAAAGATGATAAATATCTTAAAAAACAAAGGTTTACAATGTTGGGCGAAGTTGCTACAGTTGGATATAGGAACCTGAATTATGAAGTGTTAGGCAAGACAAATGCTCATAATAAAATGCTTTCAGCCTTATGGAGAGAAGCTCCCGGATCTAAAATTAAAGAAGGTCAGCAAGTGATGACCATGGCTGCCTTTTTACATATAGATAATGATAATACTTCGTTATTAGCAGAATTGATAAAGGCTTCTCCATTTGATACCACAACTTGGTTAAAGAAATATCTACGGTATTACCTAAATCCTTTATTGCACTGTTTCTATGCCTATGAACTGGTTTTTATGCCACACGGTGAAAATCTGATTATGGTGATGGAGAATCATACTCCTGTAAAGGTATTGATGAAAGATATTACTGAAGAAGTAATCGTTTTTAATCCAGAATTAGATTTACCCGAAGAAGTAAAACGACTGTATACCGAAACTTCTGATAAAATGAAAATACTTTCAATTTTTACAGATGTATTTGATTGCTTTTTTAGGTTTATGGGTGATATACTGGCAGAATATTGTGAATATCCAGAGGAGTTATTCTGGGAGTTAGTTGCAGGTTGTATTAGCACATATCAGGAAACACACCCTGAATTAGAACCGCAGTTCAAGAAATATGATCTTTTTGTGCCAGAATTTGATAGATGTTGTCTCAATAGATTACAGTTAAACAATACAAAACAGATGTTGGATTTGGCGGATCCTATAGAGAGCTTGCAATTAGTAGGAACCCTTAAAAACCCTATTGCAGAGTATCGTAATAATAGAGTCAGTATTTCTGTTATGAGTAATACTATATAAAAGATAAAAACAGAGAACTATAAAAAAATCGTGTACTACTATAAATGATTTTTAACTGCTTCAATAAATAAAAAAGGTCAGTTTAATTTATGTATTCTAAGATGACATGAACGAAACAATTCAAATATGGTTAGATAAATTTCAGAGTATTTCTGGAATTATTATTATAGTTCTTGTGGTTATAGAATGGGTTATTCTGTTTATAACCAAGAAAATAGAAAGTAATAAAGAAGGTGTAGTAAACATAGTATCCTATATATTAGAATCTATCCCATACATTTTTTTCGGTAAGATTGTGATTTTGGGAATAATGATGTGGGGGTATGAGTATCGCTTATTTACCTTGGGATATGAATGGTATGTATGGATACTAGCCTATTTTTTATATGATTTTATGTTTTATGTATTGCATTTTATAGGGCATAAAATTCGATTCTTTTGGTGCATTCACGGGGTACATCATACTGCAGAAGAAATGAAACTGACTGTTGCAGTACGAGGATCATTTCTTATTTTTTTGCATATGCCACATACCATATTATGGCTTCCCCTATTAGGATTTGACCCATTTATGATTTTTATCATAGAGTTAATAGCAAATCTATATGGACTTTATGAACATGTGAGCGAAAAGTTAATCGGTAGACAGCCTTGGTTAGAGAAGATCTTTATAACTCCTTCTTTGCATAGAGTACACCACGCAAAAAATCATAAGTATTTAGATACAAACTACGGAGAGACTTTTTCTATTTGGGATAAAATTTTTGGAACTCTACAGGTAGAATTGGATGACGAAAAACCAGAATATGGATTAATGGGCGATAGTATAAATAGCGAAAGTTTATGGCAAATTCAATTGCTGTTATGGAAAGAACTCTGGATCGATATTAAAACAGCCACAAAATTATCTGACAAATTTAAATACCTGATTATGTATCCAGGTTGGAATCATATCGATGGTGGTAAAAAAGCAAGTGCGTATAGATCTGAAGCATGGATACGAGACGAATTAATCAAAAAAACACAAAAAAGGTAAAGATAGATGGGAAACAACAATAGAATTTTAGCTATAGATTTGGCAAGAGGAGTGAGTGTATTGATGGTAATCATAGTACACACCTTATGGATATATGGTGATGTATCTACACAATCAAATACTTGGTTAGGAGGAGTAGTTCATTTTATTGGAAAGGGGACTCCAATGTTTTTGATTGCAATGGGAGTATCATTTACCTTATCCAGAAATCAAAGTATAGTATTGTCTATAAAACGAGCACTATATATTCTGGCTGCAGGATATATTATGAACTTTTTGAAATTTGTTTTACCAGTTTTAATCGGAACAATGCCAGACGCTTTTATAGAAGCCTATGGTTGGACCACCCCTGCCACTGTAGATAATATGATCTTCATGCTGCTTACCGGTGATATTCTACAACTTGCAGGAGTTTCTTTATTATTTATGGGAATTATAAACAAATTGTCTAAAAACAAATATGTCCCACTAATTATTGCATTTATAATAGCTGTAGTGACCAAGGAGGTACATGGTTTCCGATTAGGAATAGGGAGTGTGGATTATATTCTAGACCTAATGTGGGGAGCAGAGTGGAATGTATATTTTGCTGTATTTCCTTGGTTTTCTTTTATACTTATTGGGATGTTCTTTGGAATGTGGTACAAAGAGAAAAATAAAAGCAATGCACATATATTTAAAAGAATGTTTGTAGCAGGTGTTCTTTTGATGCTGACTGGTGGAGGATTGTGTTATTATAATTTTGAGTATCACTTTGGAGATTATTTCCATTTGGGACCAGGAGGAACTATTTATTTGGCAGGATTCAATTTAGTTCTTATGTGGTTGGCAAATATACTGGTGACTTATATAAAAACAAATAAGGTTTTCGAGTTTCTATATTACTGTAGTAAACGAGTGACTACAATATATATCATTCAATGGGTAATTATCTGTTGGGGAATGGGAGCTTTAGGGTATCAGCAATTTGGTATTGCTGGTGTTTTGATTTTGATTCCTTTTTATATAATGCTAACACTCGGAATCCAAAAATTACTGTTTGATAAGCCATTTTGGTCAAAGAAAACAAAAAAGCAAAATTATACCACAAAGAATTCAATATCTCTACAAAAACCTTAATATCATGCGACAATTTGATTGTATTACAGTAGAATACTTTAGAAGTCATGAGCTTCTATTATGGAAAATCAAAGACACAGGAATGCCTAATTTTTGTTTAAAAGGGCTAAAAGAATTTAAAGAATTCGCTTCTTGGGTAAAAGAATACTTTTCACACCCTGATCGCCCTCTTAAATTCATTGTTTCGGCTTCAGAACATGAAGGAATTTATAATATGGGGGGAGATATTCAGTTTTTCTTAGAAAATATACGATCAAAAAATATAGATAATTTAAAAACGTACGCACATTTATGTATTGATGCTATTTATAATATGTATACTTCTTTTGATTTGCCTATAGTAACAATCGCATTGGTAGAGGGAAATGCATATGGTGGTGGATTTGAATGTGCATTAGCTCACGATTATATTATTGCAGAAGAAAAAACTCAGTTTTGTTTACCAGAAAACAAGTTCAACTTATTTCCTGGCATGGGAGCCTATAGTTTATTATCAAGAAAACTTAGTGCTGGAGAGGCTAATACAATTCTAAAAAGTGGCAAAACCCATAAAGCAAGGTATTTACAATCATTGGGGTTAATAGAAGAATTGGCCGAAAAGGGACAGGCAGTAGTATCTTTGCACAACTTTATTAAACGAGCAACCGAAAAATTTAACTTTGAATACCATCATTTACAAAGCAAGAAAAATGTTTTTCCACTACGGAAAGATGAACTTTTAAAAATTACAGATTTATGGGTAGAGGCTTGCATGAAAGTTAGTGAATTTGATCTTCGTAAAATGGAAATTATTGTAAATGCACAATCAAGAAAAGTAAATGTAGAAATTTAATGTATTAGATAGTGAGATCATATTACTAAAACCAGTTTTAGTAAGTTATCTTATATATTGAACTTTTAAATTGTAATGTGTTCAAGGGCTATATAAGGTTTTAATTCTAATTTTATTTGATTGATCCATTTCTCTAAACGTTCGTCACTTAATTGGGACTCATTATCATGGTCTATTGCAAGACCATAAAAATAGTCTTCTTTTTCTTCTATAACAGCTACAGAGTCTGTAAACCGATATCCTTCTATAGGCCAGTGCCCGATAATCTTCCCTCCATTTTCTAGCACAACTTTGGCTATAATTCCAATTCCATCAACAAAATATTCTCCATATCCGATCTGGTCACCTAGCCCATAAATTGCTACTACTTTATCAGTAAAATTGATTTCTTTGAAATCATCATAGAAATTTTCCCAATCACTTTGCAAGTCACCATCATACCACGTTGATAATCCTAATATTAGAACTTTGAATTGATCAAAATCTTCTTTAGATACATCATCAATTTCTCGAACATCCAAATCTTCATCACCCCAAATAGAAATAAAATCTTTAGTGATATCATCAGTACATCCGGTATCTGATCCATAGAATAAACCAATTTTTTGCATGGTAGTTATGATTTAATATTTTTCCAAAATTACATTATTTTTATTTAGAATAAATAAAAATAATGTAATAAATTTGATTACCAAAATTGAATAAACATGTATGTTTTAGATCCATTATATTATAATAGTACTGGTATTGTATATATCATAAAAAATAAAAATGTTAAAGATAGAACAAATCAAAAATTACAACTACAAATTGGTGATACAGCTATTTTGATGGATATTAAAGAAATGGAAATATTTCTTGATGTTATACGTTCAGCTAGAAAGAAGTGTCAATGTAACAATAAAAATTGCAGTAGAACTATTAAATGCAACACTCCTCATGCAGAAATTAATTTTAAATTGACTCCTAGTATTTTGGATGGATTAGAAGAATTGGTTTTGGGAGTATTATTTCATGAAGAGTATAATAATATTTTACAGAATAATAAGATAAACAAATCAATTTATTAGTTTTATTTTATGACTTTTGGTTCCTTTTTTCTATACTTTTTGGGGGTTATACCTTCGAATTTTTTAAAAGCTGCAGTAAAGTGCGTAGAGTTTTTATATCCCACCAATTCAGAAATCTCATAGATAGGTTTTTTAGTATGGTTTAATAGTTTTTTAGCTTTTGTCATTCTTAGATTTAAAGCATATTCAAAAACTGTTGTACCAAAAACACGTTTAAATTCTTTTTTAAGCATAAAATCATTGAGTCCAACTTTACGTGCTAATTCATGAACAGAATATTGAATGGTTAAATCAGAGGTTATAATAAATTGGACTTCATATAGTTTTTTAATAGGGTTATCTGTATTTGAGACTTCTGTTTTAGGATTCTTTTGTATATCTAATTGTAGAGAGAGTAATTCTAGTACTTTGGACTCTAAGAATAAACGTTTTAACAGCCCCTGTCGAGTATCGGTTAATAGTTCTACTAGTATTTCCTGAGTTTTGGTACATAAAGGTTTTGTGAAATCTTTATTAAGTTTTTCTAATTCATACTTTTCTCGGATTCCATACTCAGAGTCGAGTTTGTGTTTTTTGATAAAATCTCGACTCATTCTGATTTTGACTTCTTTAAAATATTTGTTTTTGTGGTATTTAATAGATCCAGAAGTTTGGGATATGTACACAAGATAACTTTCCTGACTTTCATAAATCAGATCGTGATTTTTTCCATCAATTTTAATGATTTGCTCACCATCAATTAGGTAAGAAAGTTCTAAGGCATTTCTCGTATGTACACCATAAGTATCAAAATCCTTATTTAAGGATACATCAAAAATTGTTATATGTAATCCATCAAAATAGAGATACTCTAAATAGCCATCTCCATATTCGGGCAAGAATTGAAGTTTTTTTGAATATAGTCCACAATGCTTTTGAGTGTTAATTGGTTTAGTAACAGTGTTTAAGGAACATTTTTTTTGATGATTAGAGCTTGTTGTTTTTAATGATTCTTTATTGCGTCTTTTTTTATCCATAATGCGTCATTTCTCTCTTTCCCTAGATACTAATTTTGCAATTGAATTTATTTAGACCAAATATAAATAATAATATAAAGTCTAAACTAAATTGTTTAAAAAAAATTGTGATGTCAGTGTTTATTTTAAGAAAAAAACAGTTCTCTTTTTTTTCTGTTTTTATGTGTAATGTTATGTAATGCTCAGAGTAGTCTAACAGGAGTAATTTTAGATCAAAATTCTAATCCGGTTCCTGAAGCATCTATACAGATTTTAGAACTCAAAAATAGAGAAACAGTAAGTGATTTTGATGATAAATTCAATTTAGAAATACTTCCGGGGTCATATACTCTAAAAGTTGTTTATAAAGAAATAGTTCCTGTTTATCTTAGAGCTGATACTTTAGGAGGTGTTGTAAATATAATATGTTTTCACGATCAGAACCTGTGATTGTCACTAAAGAGAATTTTGTTAATAAGGCTTTTGAAGTTTAGATAAATAATATGCGAGGATCAAAATTAATCAAAAAAGTAGTGATTAATAAAGAAGAGGAACATGCCTTTGTGAAAAGTTTGACAAAAGGATTTTATAGTATTAAAAATAATAAAGAAACTTATAAAGTGATAAAGAATTAATGAAATTTATTTTTGTACATAGGAAAATTGTAACTAAATGTAGTTTTATTACTATAAAGGTTAAGGGAACAAGAATATTTGGATTATGTTTGAAGGAATTTTAAGGTAACTAACTAACCTAACCATTTGAGAAGAAGCACTCCCAGATATTTTATGTCTGGGGGTGTTATTATTTTTTAAAATAGAACTATGTCTTCGACAAAAAAGAAAAATAGACGCAAAACCATTTTGCAAATTCATAAAATATTAGGTTTAATTACCGGAATTGTGCTTTTTGTTGTCTCAATTACAGGATGTTTATGGGTTTTTAAAGATGAAATAGAAAGTTTTTATGACGATTATAAGTACGTAATTCCACAAGAACAAGGTTTTATTCTATCATCTCAGGTAAAGTCAATTGCCGAACAAATAATACCTAATAAAACCATTCATGGTGTTATTTATGGAAAACCAAATGAAGCAATAGAAGTTGTTTTTTACCAGGCCGAACCAGAATTATTTTATCAGAGTGTCTTTTTGGACCCATATTCGGGTAAATTCATTAAAAAAGTAGACAACAACTCTGGGTTTTTTGCTTTTGTATTAAAAGGACATGTACGACTGTGGCTTCCAGAGATTATTGGTTCGAGAGTGGTATCATATTCGATACTGTTGTTTTTGGTAATACTGATAAGTGGCTTTTTCCTTTGGATACCTAGAAATAAGAAAAACTGGCGTCAACGGTTAAAATTTGATTGGAATAGTAAAACACGTTGGAAACGAAAAAACTTTGATCTGCATACTGTAACCGGGTTTTATATTTCTTCTCTAGGATTACTGTTTGCATTTACAGGATGTGTTATGGCATTTAATTGGTTTTATTTTATCGCCTATATAGCTACAGGGGGTGATAAAGCACCACAGTTTATTATGCCTCAAAATATCAGTACAACTATAGTTCATTCTAACAAAAATCCTGCATATGATCAATTAGTTCCGTTGCTTTATGATGCTTATAAGGATGCTCAAAGTTTTGAACTACATTATCCCGAAAATGATTCGACATCAATACTCGTCGAAGTGAGTAATTCTAAAGGAGTATATTATAACATGGATTATCTCTTTTTTGATCAAAATACATTAGAAGCAATAGAAACGACCAGTATATATGGAAAATACGAAGATGCCAGATTTGCCGATAAAGTAATTCGTATGAACTATGATATTCATGTTGGTGCTATCGGAGGGCTTACAGGCAAAATAATAGCTTTTTTGGCAAGTCTTATTTGTGCTTCATTACCAGTTACCGGAGTGTTATTATGGTATGGAAGAACGTATAAAAAGAAGTCTAAAGTTAAAAGCAGATTAGTTTCTGCATACAGTACGTAAACTTGTCCTCATTATAGTTTTGAATAAAAGAAAAGAGAGCATAACTTTTATAAGGGTATACTCTCTTTCATAGATATATTTAGGGGTAACTTCGAGTCAAATTTTGTAAGACTATCTTATGTCTTATGCTGCTAAAGCTGGAGTAATAGTTCCGTATACTTCTATTGCAGGTTCGGTCATCTCTTCAGAAAATGAAACCTGTAAAGATTGTAATACATTATAATTAAACCATATAGATAATAATCGGTAAGGGATTTCTAATGAGTCTTTTAATCCTAATTTAGAATCTTCCATGTGTATCCATCTTTTAAGAGGTTGCTCATAGATTTTATTCATGATTTCGGTTTTACCGAAGTGTTTTTTCATTTTTATAAACATTTCTACATCAAACAACCATCTGCTAAAAAAGCTTTTATTAAAAATTACAGGAACTAAATCTGCTTTGAAAACTTTAGCACCACATTGAGTGTCTTGAATAGACAATCCCAAAATGAATACAATAAGGATATTAATAAGTTTTGAGATCATTGCTCTAATATCATCTTTTTCTATACTATCTGAAACATCCTTGGCTCTGGATCCAAAAACGAAACTTAAATTTCTATTGGTTTTTAAGGTTTTTAAAAGTCCATCAAAATCTTCAAAATCTGTAGATAAGTCGGCATCAATAAAACCAATAAATTCTATATCACCTCTGCTGTGTAGATATCTTGCACCTGCTCTTACAGCAGCAGCTTTTCCTGAATTCTTTTTAATATCAATAACACTTACTTTTAAGGGATTATGAGATTGAATCTTCTTTAATACATCCACAGTGTTATCCTTACTTCCATCATTTACAAAACATAAGTGGAAATCGTTTTCTTCTTGTATAAAGTTTAAAAAAGCAGTTACATTTAATCTGTTTTCTTCGTTATAGCATGGTATGATAATTCCCGTTTTCATAATGATACTTTTTTGAGGTTTATATTCCAAAAGTAGCCACGATCTGCGTTGTATGAGAAGGTATTTCGATGAGTAGAATATTGCTATCGGTGAATGGTTTTTATCGAAAGACATACCATTCGTCTATAGTGAAAATCAGCTTTTGTTTGTTATCAACCAGTGTTTTGAAACCAATAATGTCACAGGTGATGATTTGTTTATCTATGTGTATGGTTATTTTATAGTTTAATCAGGAATTCAAATAATTGATTTTTGATTTGCATTCTGTTTTAGGCTTATTCCTAAACCGAAACCTTTGTTGTATATTTAAATCGAAAACTATGGCGAGCTTTTATGGATAAAACCACAAATAAGTATTTAATAAGCGCATTACTCATTGGAGTGGTTTTCCATGGTGTTACCATCTTTTTTACGTTAGAGTCTACGTATGATGCATTAATTCATCTGTTTTTTGGGAATCATTATGCCAATAATTGGTTCGAACCTTGGAATTATAGTTGGTATACGGGATTTACAGTAATGGGATATCCGCCATTAGTGCATCAAAGTATAGGATTGTTCTCTTATATTGGAGGGCTTAAATTTGGTTTATTTACTGTGGCGATTATAGCCATCATTCTTTTTATAACAGGAATATATCGTTTTGCTTTAGTACTTACCTCTAATAGAAAAGTTGCTGGATATACTGCTATACTTGCAGTGTTCTCATCTGCTTTTATAGAAACACTACATATTTTTGGACAATTACCTAGTATTGTAGGGCTGTCTATCCTATTGCATGCCTTACCCGAAATTTACCTATGGCTCAAAATAGGGAAATATAAATATTTACTAAACGCTTTGAGTCTAATAGCGGTTACGGTGACTTCTCATCACGTAACTCCAATTTTTGGAATGGTGTTCTTTATTTTTCCGTTAATAGGAATGGTAATCATGGATGTCTCCAGAGAAAAGATAGGCACATATAAAGAAGTTGGGTTTTTAATGTTCTTACAAAGTTTTCGTTCACTTTTTAAAAGAATTGTAGGTTTTGGTTTTGGATCATTAGTATTAATTATTGGTTGTATTCTTCCGTATTGGATTAATACCAAAAACAATCCGATTACCCAAGTACCCATACCACATGGATCGAGAGATAATTTTTTCGAAGTCACTTCGTCGGGATTAGTGTTCTTTTTGATTCCGTGGGGGATTTTGTTATTTATACTGCCTTATATATGGTATCGATTTTATAGTAAACGATATTTGTTTTTTGGGTTGTCGATAACACTTTTAACGATTTTGGGAACAGGAGGGACAACACCAATCCCCAAGATGATCCTTGGCGAAAATGCATTTAATATTCTCACACTAGATAGATTTACACTATGGGCTTCTATTATGGCTTTGCCTATGTTTGGTGAATTTAGTTATCGATTTGTAGAAGGAGATTTAAAACAAAAGATTCGAGAAAATTATGGAGGCTTATATCATAGGATTTTAGGGGGATTATTTACGGGAGCTCTTGTTTTTATGACATTTTTTACGATGAGCCTTGGATATTTCAGACCTTCGCAACCGCAAAAAATTAAAATGCTGCCGATCTTAAATTTCTTAAGTCAGGATCAACACGATCATTGGCGATACCTTCCTTTAGGGTTTGGAGATCAGATGGCATGGCTTTCTGCTCAAACTAAAGCAATGACGGTAGATGGTAATTATCATTCTGCCAGGAGATTACCAGAGTTAACGACCAGAGCAGTAGAACGTCTAGAAAATTCAAAATTTAGAGGAGTAGAAGGCATTGGCTCTCTACAACAATTTCTTACTGTTCCCGAAAAATATAACTTAAAATATGTGTTCTCGAATGATAAGTTTTATGACCCCATCTTATATTTCTGTGGTTGGCAGAGATTACGACGGCTAGAAAATGGAATTATGGTTTGGGAAAAGTTAAATGTTCCTCCTTTATCCAGTATTTTGCCCAAAGAAGATGTTCCTAAGTTTCAAAAACTAATGTGGAGTTTGATTCCAATATGTACTGTATTATTGGCATTTATTATTAATATACAATTGATATGGATACATGCTTTAAAAGCTAAACATAAAAGTTTTCCAGTATATTTTAAGTTTGGAGTGCATTACAAGGGGTTTCAGAAATCAGTTTTTAAAGTGTCTTACCTGTGGGGATTCCTGATGTTAATTTTTACGGGATATGGTTTTTATTTGATATACATAAAAAATGAAAAACAGATAAATCCTGTTAGAGTAACAGAATCGTATTATGATGCATTAGATTTTAAAGAATTCGAAAGGGCATACTCTTATCTGGATCCAAAAAGCGATAAAACCATCCATCAATATATGTTAGAAATCGCGGTGACAGATGGGTTATTAAGTTCATATGCCAAATTAGATGATATTAAGGTAGACATTACTTCGCAAACAGATAGTACTGCTAAAGTTAAAGTGCTAACACATTGGATAACTCCTTTAGAAAAAATAGATAAAACATTCTATCATGAATTAGTGAAATATAGGAAAAAGTGGTTTGTAAAACCAATACCATATGATCTAGATATTCCACCTGATCAGTTATTTGCTGAAAATAGTACAGCTTTTTATAATCACGGAAGACGTAGAGTTAGTTCTGAACAGACCTATCACGAAGATGTTCTTAAACAACCTGTATTAGAGGTGTTATCGACAAAAATAGTTGAGTATAGGGATCGATATAGTCTTATAGGCGAAATACAAAATATCGATAATATACCGGCAGATGTTGTAATCACTGGCACATTATATAACAGTAATGATGAAAAATTAGCAAGATATAATGCTAAACATCAAATGAAACATAAATTAATGCCTAAGGAAATTACTAGTTTCCGCATTAATTTTGAAGGAATTGCATGGATAAACAAAAAGGAACATAAACCTAAAACTTTTGACCCAGATCAGTTTACAGCGATGAAATTTGATGAAAAACCTGCTAAATTCAATTTGCAATGTGCGGGAAATGTAACCACGGTAGATTTATATAAAGGAGTCGCAATTAATGAGCTTTCTATAAAAAATGATCATGTAGAAGGAGTTTTGTTTAACTCTGGACTAGAAGAGGTTACCATTCCTGTATTATTAGTTTCTTATTACAATAAGGAGCATGAACTAGTATGGGTAGATCATCAATATTTGCCAGAAGGTATTCGTCCGCAACGCAAACAATATTTTGATTATCAGTTGTTGGATTTATCAGACATGAATACTGTTAATAAAGATATGGAGAACGTTTTTGTGAATGGGTTATTAAATACTTTAATCAGTAATAAAGTGGTTCCTAGTAGAAAAATGGAACACGAATCAGCACGATTTTTACCAATTGAAGGAAAAGGGTTTAGTTATATTAAATTTGAAATTAACACCTATATCGGGGCACCAAATTAATGAAGCTAGGAAAGAAACATATTATTTTACTACTGTTAGGATCATTAATTTGTACCATAAGTATAGCTTTTACGACTGTTCTAAAAAAACCAAAAGAGGTTTCTGCAGTTTTACTAACCAAAGAAAGAGTGTTTGAAGCAGGAAATGCCATTGTATTAGATTTTAAACTTAATACACCCATTAAGACGCAACTTTTTATACATTCTTCTTTCGGAAGCAATGTAATAGATTCTGATAAAGACGATACAGCTCGTTTTATCATTCCAGAGTTTATGGCAAATAAAAAAGGAATGGTGTCATATGTCTTACTTGGTGAGTCAGAGAATCTATATGAAGGTGAAATACGTATTATACCTAATGCCAAAACAAAAGTGTATTTAGAATCCTATATCGGACCTCCTAGTATCATAGCTGGGGGAGAAGATTATACAATGCAAATTATCGTTCCTACTGATTCTTATGATAATCCATTACCAGATAGTACAGCAGTATTGATCAGACATCAATTTTTAGATATAGAAAAAGAGAGCATATTACAGAGTAAAGATATGATAGGTTGGGCAAACATATTCTCTTATGATCAATCAGGGCGGATATTGCTGTTTTCTAAGGTAGGTGAAACGGTTTCTAAAGAGTTTTCTGTTGAGGTGTTTCCTTCATTACCAGAAAATTTTGAGATAGATAGCAATCGAAAACATGCATATGCAGATGGCAATCAAATCACTGAGTTTATTACTTCTGTTGTAAAAGATGAATATGGTAATATTGTAAGCGATGGTACTCTGGTTGAGTTTGTAATCAAAGATGCAAAAGGATCACTATTACACACACAAGGAAGTACTGTTAATGGCCAGGCAGTAGGTAAAATTTTACATCCCGATCATAAAGACACGTGGCAAATTAAAGCCTATGTACCAGGAATGGCAGAGAGTAATACATTAACTTTAGGATATACTCAGGTTTTGAATGATTTTGAAGTGAAATTTGGTAATGATAATCGAGAAATTACCATTGGGCCTCTAATAAGTTTTATGGAACAATTGATTCCCGATGGAACTATAGTAAAGATTGATATTTTTAAGGATAATCAAAAAGTAGATACCAAAGTCAAGACTTCTTCACAAGGGCTCGTTAGATTCTTGTTACAAGAGGGATTTTATGATTCAGGAAGCTATGATATTCAGATCAAAGCTTTAGGAGTACAAAAAGAATTTAAGAATATAACACTAAAATGATGGGCTGGAATAGAAACATATATAGATCACTCATCATCATTTCCTTTGTTGGAGTTACTATAGTAATACTCTTTGGTATCAGCCAGACATTATCTTATCTTACTACAGGAGCAGAGCGGACTTCGATGCTACATCTGGCTTTGCATAAAGAGCAAGTATATTTACCCAAATTAGAATGGAAAGATACGATCAATCCCGGGCGACCTATAGAAAAACAGACACTACACGATATAGAGCAGGATTACCTTAATGCATGGTATATACGCAATGCAGCATACCAAACTAATAAGCAAGAGGGAATAGAGGATTACTATACCAAAAGTGCACGGAAACATATTGTTACATCATTAGTATCCAACAAAGAAAAAGATATTGCTATACATAGCACCACAACTACTCATAATGTAGCATTAGATTTTTATAGTGCAGATGGCCAATTGGCAGTCATTACAGATACAGGTGTAAAAGAATATCAAAGGATTTATCGTAATGAAAAACTACTGCTAGAAACAGAATTGCAATCAGACTATCAGGTGATGTTAATGCTAGAAGATGGTTTTTGGCGAATACGGCATATAGTAAAAGAAAAAAATGACTCATCAGACCCTGTGGTGCAAACCAATAGGTCTATAAAAGTTATAGAGGATAAAATATTTGTTGAAGATAGAGAATACCAAATCAAAGGGATTAACTATTATCCCCAGAAAACACCTTGGGATATGTTTGGTGATGATTATGACATTAATGTAATTGCTGCCGATTTTGATCTTATTAAGAATGCAGGTTTAAATACGACACGAATTTTTATACCCTACGAAGTTTTTGGCAAAGCTAAGGTGAAAACCGAAAAATTAGAAAAACTAAAACAAGTATTAGATAAGGCAGAAGCCAAAAACCTTAAAGTTATTGTTACTTTATTTGATTTTTATGGAGATTACTCTGTCTTGGATTGGACATTAACCCATCGCCATGCAGAGCAGATTGTAAGTGCTTTTACAGACCATAACGCTATCCTTGCATGGGATATAAAGAACGAACCTAATCTGGATTTTGATACCAGAGGAAAAGAAAATGTATTGGCTTGGCTAAAAGAAATGACTCGCCAAATCAAACAATTTGATCCTAATCATTTGATTACTATCGGGTGGTCTGATACTGCATCTGTTGGTTTACTAGAAAATGAGGTAGATATTATTTCTTTTCATTATTATCTGGATATCAATGCTTTTTCTGAAGCGTATACTGTAATGAATTCTAAAATCAAGAAACCTCTGGTGTTACAAGAATTTGGGTTGTCTTCTAGTAGAGGGTTTTGGAGTCCTTTCGGTCCCTCAGAAAAAGAGCAAGCTAATTATTATAAACAATTTCAAGAGATCATTAAAAAAGATGATATTCATTATCTTTCTTGGACTTTATACGATTTTAAGGAAGTACCTAGTGCCGTAGTAGGTAAGTTACCTTGGCGAAAACATAAGCAAAAATACTTTGGATTTATTGATCGTAATGGAAACAAGAAACCCGCTTTTGAGTTTATAACTAAGTAATATGTCCAATGTATAGGTATTGAAACATATTATCTTAACTATTTAATTTTGAATAATAAGCTTATCATTCAAAATTAGACCCTCGTTACTCCAGATAGAGATGATGTATAATCCTGCTTGCATATCTTTAAAGATATGTTTTTTGGAATTACTCTCAAGACTAGTCTCTAATACCTTAAGGCCTCTTAATGAATATAAATGAAGTGTGAATTGTTTTTCTTGATCCGTTTCGATAGAAATAGATCCATTGTGACTCATTGGGTTTTGAAATTTGATAGCTACTTTGTCTATAGATTCATCGTTTATTTCAGAAATCACATCACATCCAGGGAATTGATTTTGACCATAAAAAGTAGTGTTTGATGAAAAATTTATGTCATGATCAATTATAGAATTATTATAAATGTCTACCACCTTAAAATCATAAGGTCCCAAATTTAGATCATCTCTCCAAGTGATTACAAAAAAATCATTACTATTATTTTTTGCACGAAATACCTCTTTGAAATCATTATTTTGGTATCTGAAATACAGTTTTTTAACAGTCGATTTGGTGTTTACAACCATTACTCTCTTTTCTGAAGCAAAGGAACTTTTGGAATAATAATACCCAATATTTCCTTGTTCAGGACAAGTTGTGATTTGCCATGTGACATCAACATTACCCTTGAGAGTATCTCCCAATTTTGCAAAAGCTTTTTTATGAATATCTAACCCATGAGCACCAGATTTATCCATTACCTTCACAATAACACTGCCTTTGCTAGAACTAACTTTTAAACATGTATTACAAAGTCTTTCAGCTTGATAATCTGTAGCTCTTAGTGCAGCATATAGTGTGTCATCAGCTTTGGGAGAGTATCCACATGATGTGGTAGCATTTGTCACCTGGTGGTACTTTGCCACTCCAGACCAAACTCTATTATCACATTGTTGGGCAACCACAGAAAGGCTAAATAGAAAAAACAATAAAAAATACTGAAGGTTAAGCATAATAAATTACGATTAATTTGAAGTTATATAGAACTTTGTATATAAAAATGTTTCTTAAACTCTAATAACTCATGTCTTAGGTATATAGTATAATGCTATGTGTTTATTTCCTTTTTTAAATGATTTTCTTACATCGAACTCAGGGTATAAAAAAGCTCTTTGTCTGTCTTTTTAATTTTTGCGGGTTTTACTTTTTTTAATAGCATTAAACTGCTCTAGATACATTGCTGTGATTTTACTCATTGGTAATGCAGTTGCTGCTTTGTAATTGGCTTGACCTAATTCTGTACGATACGCAGGATCCAATACAATTTTTTCTATGGCATCAGCAAGACTATCTACACTTTCTGGATTAAAGAATTCTCCTCGATACCCTTCGTCTTTCACTAATAAACTTAGGTCTCCCAAATCTGGCATAACCACTGCTTTACCATAACTACCTGCCTGATGCAATACACCAGAACTACCCGTTGTAGAGGTATAAGGAAATACGACCATAGCACTTTCTGTAAAGATTCGAGGTACATCTACTTCTTCAACATAACCAGTAAAAGTGAGCTGAGGTACATCGACATATTTTTCTTTCATCGATTGTAGATATCCAATAACATTGGGGTTATCGGTTCCTGCAATTACAATCTCTAAATCGATATTTGTTCTTGATCGTATTTTTTCTACCGCTTCAATCATGATTTCTACTTTTTTGTAGGTGCCAAATTTGCCAAAAGTCATGATCTGTAAGGGGCCTTCTGGTAGCGTGTATTTTGGCTCTTCAGGTATTTCAAAAGTTCCATGAGGAATCTGTACTACATTTTCGCTTTTATATTTCGCTTTTAAAATATGTACATATTTGTCAATAGTAACGGCAACAATATCAGCAGATAAAATAAATCGAGTTAGTGTCGTTCCTATGCCATTGTAGATTTTTTGTAAAACTTTATTTTTTGTAAACCCAGAGCTTTCCAGATCTACTTGCTCCATAATATTGTGTAACAGAACTATGGTTGGTATTTTATTAGAAACACAACGTTTTGGTAATAATAAGCCAAGTGCTGCAGCTATTTTTTTATCTCCAAATTTCATGAACTGAAGATTAAATAGTATCGCATCTGGCTTGGTTTGTTTAATAGCCTTCATAACAGAGAAGATATTGCGGTAACTATTAAATTTCCAACATTGTTTAACTACTACATTGCATCCTTTTTCGTCAAAAACGGTATCAGCATCTTTAGAGGATACATCGGTTAATAAAATAAGTTCAGATACTTCGGTATGCTGTCTAAAATGTTTTACCAGGTGATAAGCATATTCATTTAAAGTTACCTTACTAGGCGGATATGCTGTTACAATTGCTAATTTCATCTGTTGAATTTTGTATTCTTTTTTAGAAACAGACAGAGACGAATTAAAATCGAGTAGAAATCTTATTGGTTATATAGGTTTCAAGATTTTAGGACGAATGGGGTACGTCTTTATTTTTTTTGATATACTAAACTACAATTTATAATAACCTGACAACAAAAACAACTGAAACATAAGAAGAATAATGATAGTATTGCCGATCAGAAAGAATTTTATAAGAGTAGTACTGATAATAAACTTATATAACTAGAGATTAATAATTTTCTCTAAAAATATAATCTGCTTTATCTTTTTTAAAAGCATTTGCTATTACATTATTTTCTTTACCTAAAACAAAAAGTATTTTACTTCTTTTATTTGCTTTTGCATAGATGCCTTTTAAAACTTTCATAGCCTTTTTGTCAATTTTCTTTACTTTTTTTAAAGAGATTACTACTTCTTCATAATGATCTAGTAAGTAGTTAAAATGATCTTTTACTAATTCTGTATTATCCAAAGTAAAGTTTCCTATTATTTCAAATGTTCCTAAGGTATTTTCTATTTGTAGTTTCATTATATTTTGTATTTGGGGAGTGTTATATGTTATACGAAATCACTTCTTAGGATGTAATTTACTTTGCCAAAAGCGTTACTTACTTTTTTGTTTTCTTTACCGATGATGTGAAAAATCTTGTTGCTTTCCATAGCTTTTCTGAATAATTTGGTCAATACCGAAACACCAGAAGCGTCAATTTTTTTGACTTTATCCATATATACCACCACCTTATCGGCATTGAATAATAATTTCTCAAAATGATGCTGAAGAGACTTAGTGTTTTCTGCTACAATACTTCCTTTAATTTCAAAAATCCCTTGGTTTTTAGTAATTCTTAAGGCCATAACTTCTGGTTTTATTGGTTATTAATATTTCAAAGATGGATCAATTTTTTAGCATCTCTACTCTAAATTAGTTGAGTCGCAAGTATCTTTCGATGAATAGATTTAATTATTCGTTGAGCTTTTTTTAGATAACTTTTGATAGCTTAAAAAAAAGAAGATTTGAAATAAAAGAAGAATAGCCATTGCTATTATTTGCATAATAACAACATCAGATAATGTGTCGTGAAAGAATATAATAAGTACAACTTGTGAAACGCCAAGTAATGCTGATAATACAACTGGTATATATTGATCTAGGGATAAGAAGTAATATGCAAAAATATTAGAAATCGCAAAAAGTGAAGTTGCGATTGCATATTTCCATAGTAATGGTGCAACGCTTAAGTATTCTGGACCAAACATGATATTGATGACCAATTCGGGAAATAGGTAACACCCTAGAACTATTGAAACCGAAAGTAATGTTATATAGGATACATACTTAAATAAAATAGGAGCATGAGATTCTCCGTCTTTTTGCTTTTGTACTACTTTTGGTAATAGCAACATCACAAACATCCAGGCTACAAAATAAACAACTCTGCCAATCAATGCTAATGACGCATACAAACCTGCTTCATAAGTTTCAAAATAATGTTTTACCATCAGGATGTCACTATTATTGATTATGATTTGGGTAAACTCATAAAAAGCTGTTAACAAGAAAAACTTAATGATATATTTAGATTCTGCAGATGGTAACTCATGTTTTTTAGTGATTTCTATATCTCGAAAACGAAAAGGTAATAACCCAAACAAAAAAGAAATTGCAATACCCAAAGCAACTAAAATAGAAGACTGTAAACTTAAGGTATATATTAAAATAAGAGTTATAACCAATCTGCTTAGCATTTCTCCCTGATATGTAATCGCGAGGCTATCAAACTTTTTACCGCCCTGAAACACACCTCTGTTAACACTCATTATGAAGTAAATAGGCACACCAATTCCAAAAATGGTAAACATAGAAGAGGATTGAGTATTAAAAAGCACTTGAAGTTGTTTAGAGAAAATAATTAAGAGAACACCAAAGATAATGCCGATGATACTTGAATATTTGTAAATGATATTGATAAAGCTTTTAAATATTGCATCCTCAAAAATCACAGAAAACTTGGCAGTTGATAACTGAAATGTCATGGCTATAAATGATAAAACCAAAAGAAAAGTAATTAATAATGCTGCATCTGCAAATTGTTCTGGACCTAAGATTCTTCCTAATATTAAATTATATAAGTAGTTTCCTCCATTAACAATAATAACGCTGATCATAAATTTTTGTTCAGCGCTCAATTTTTTTAAAGCAGTATTAAGAATCATATTCATAAAGTTAGTTTTTAATTTTCCAACCTCTACATTTTATATTAATAAAAATATTCTCTTTTAAATAAAACCACTATACCATTGATTTGTAGATAGTATAGTGGTTTTGTTGATTGTAGTTATTGTATTAAAAAACTTCCTTTATATCTTTTTTTAAAGTCATCACCTTTAATAATGTATTTATACACTCCCCGCTGTAAATTCTTAGCAGTAAACGTAAAAGTATCTGATGGAGCTGCTACATTTCCTAACTGCTCTTTTTGTACAACCCTACCCAACATATCAATAACAGAAATTGTAATTTTTTGATTTACTGTAGGCATTTTGATAGTTGTTTGTGTTCTGAACGGATTAGGAGAATTGTTTATTACAGTAGTATTATCTGTAGTTAGAGCAATGTCTTCGATATCATCATTATTAATGACGGTAGCATCACTATCTTCCTCATCGATAGAGTCATTATTTCCTTTTTCCTTGGTAAAGGCGAGTTTAGCAACTTCGAGATTGAAAAGAGCAAAGCTTTGATAGTCTCCTTGAATAGAAAATACAACACTTCTTAATTCACCCATAGAAACACCTTGTTTTGCTTTACTTGAGAAATCTGAAAACGGAATGGTATACGTTTGTTTGGTATCACTTGCTTTTATGGTATATCTAAGCCTGTCATTCCAGTTTACAAGATCTTTGGTTACTAAAATTACCTCTACATCTCTATCGGTTAATAATTCAAATTCAACCGCATCATACTCAGAAACATTTAACGTTAGATCACCACCAAGGATATTTCTAAACAAGTTCATAGTTTCTTTAAGATTACCGCTTACTTTGGCATCTCGTTCTACTTGATACGTATCTTTTTGAGTTTCACTGTTTTTATTTTTTATGATTTCAAAATTGAATACAGTTGCTCCTTGTTCCAGAAAATCAATACCCCAGGGCCCATCTGCCAGGTATAATACATCTGCTTTGTGAGGATTATCCCCAGTAATAGCAAATCCAATATCAAATAAATATCCAGTCTCTACAGTAATGGTTTCTTGGTATTTACCAGATAAGGATATTGTTTTGGTAATTAACTCTTCTCTTGACAGTTCTGTAGCTCTTTTATTTCCTCTGAAATTGAACTGGCTTGCTTCTGACTTATTAATGATGTCTAAAACAAGTTTACCATTTCTGTAAAATCCTTTTTGTACAAATACCGAAGGAATATTATTAGGAATAAAAGTTTTCCCTAATGATTTTTGACCAATTAATTTATCAATAATGGTATTTGCAATAGTTGCCACTTGTGGTATAGAACCACCCCAGATCTGAAAATTAAGGTAGTCGCCTTCTGGATATTGATCGATGTTCCATAAGCTATATAATTCATTTTGAAACTCATCTATTCTCACAGAGAAATGCAGGGCTTGTTCGATTTCTCCTGTAACTCTTCTAATTTTGGTATTTACCAAAGTATGATTTCGAATTGTTAATGTTCTTATGTCTTCTAATACAGAACCATTAAGTCTATCGCAGATTGTTTTAGAATGATCATAAACAGATCCAGTAGTTGCCATTGCCAGTGCTGCTCCAACTCTGTTGTCTTCATTGTAGTAATCTATCGAAAATACTGCAGTAGCATTGGTTATACCGATCAGGTCATCAGGACTAGAAACAAAAGATGTTTCTGTTCCTGTGGCGCCGGTTGTTGGGAAATAAATACTTAAATCATTTTTATTACCAGACTTGTATGATTTTTGACCCGGAGCGAAACTTTTCTGTAATTTCTTTTGATTGTATATTTTGTTTGTTTTTGATCTTAAAAAATTTCTTTTGGCGATTAAACTTGCCAGATCACCATTACTTTCTAGCCCACCATCATTTCCAGAAGTTACAACACCTTCTTCTGTTAGTTCAGGTATATTTGTAGTTTTTAAAGATGAGTATTGATCAGCTTTGATATGAAAAAGAACATCATTAAAATCGTGATCTGCACCCGGATAATCTCTTCTGATATCCTCAAAACCAAGAACTATGGTCTCATTTGCAGTATCTGCAAGCAGGATGTTATGTGGTCGTAGTGCTTCATCACATTCTGGATTGTAATCTGGATTAGAATAGATTTGCCATACTCCAGAGTCTACAGAACTCCCATTCCAACCGTCTACAAGTAATACCCATCCAATACCGGTATTTGCTGCAAAACTACCTATGTTTACAGTGTTACCAGCATTTAATTCACCATTACTACCTGTTTTAGAGGCATTAGGGAAAACAATAGTTATATCTTCGGGGTTAGGAGTTGTAGTAGAAGGACTATTGAGATCATAGGTATAAAAACCTAGTGTATTTTTATAATTTGTGTTTTCACCAATAAATGTTACCGAAATATTGGTTGTATTTTCTATGGTAACATTAGTATCATACCCAGAGTGAATGTAATTAGGGTTGAGGTTGGGTACAGAACTTCCTTCTGGTAATGCGTTATCGATTCGTGTGAGATAATCAGAAGCTAGCGTTTCGTTTGTTCCCAAATAATCGGGAGTTCCGTTACTATTATATGTTCCTGAATATTGATATCGTTCACCAATACTCAATACAGGAAAACTACTAGGAGTTTGGTTTCCGTTATCAGAATCAAATACGGTTTCTTTTAAATCAAAATTATCATCTAAACCATCCTGATCAAAATCATTTCCTGCTGCAATGGTATCAGCAGTACCATCACTATTAGTATCATATCCATCTACAGTATCGAGAGTTCCATCATTATTAGAATCGGTATCCATAAAATCAGGATTATCAGTACCATCAGTATTTATATACCCTTGAGGAGTACCACCATTATCGGGATCAAAGGCATCATCCATGCCATCTCTATCCTGATCTGAACCGGAAAGAGCTATGAAATTTGAACTGTTTTGCCCTTCGATAAGATCAATAATACCATCCTGATCTGCATCAATATCATATGGATCATAAATTAAATCACCATCTGTATCCGTAGGATAAAATGCAACTCCGGTTTGATCAACATCTACGATGTCTGCAATCCCATCAAGGTCAGAATCTACAAAATTAGCATCCAAACTATTAAAAAAGCCATCTCCATTGGTATCATAGCTTCCTAATCCGGCTTCAACGATATCAAATATCCCATCATTATCACTATCAAGATCTAGTACATTAGGAACTCCATCACGATCAGTATCAAAAGCCAAAGACACTCCACTATTACACGTATTACCAAAATCTGGATCCAGGTAGTTAAAAATTCCATCAGAGTCATCATCACCATAAGGATCTGTTCCTCCACCTTCTACAATATCAGGGATTCCATCACCATCGGTATCCTTATCAAAAGGATCTAAAACTTCATCATTATCAGCATCGATAGGGGATACTCCCACAGCACATTTAAAGCCATCATTAGAATTCGTTACTTCGGTATTATTTAGTAATGTCGCATAAGGAGAAGCAGACTCATAATCATTTATTAGGTGCAATCCTCCGCTATTACTGGATACATATAGTCGATTACTGGTATCAGTATAACATGCACCAAAAGTATGATTGGGTAAATCTGTAACATTTTTACTGCTGAAAGCAGGAGTAGCTGTAGATAAGTCCCATTTAAATACTTTTCCTTTACTACCGCCATATAGATTGCCATCAATAAATACAATATCAGCACATGTGTTAGGAGAGGCCTGATCAGATACTACGATCTCAAATGTGGGAGATGAAGAGCCATCATAACTTTGAAGATTAGTGATCTTATGAAATGATTTTTTATCAAGTCCATTTTGAAAAACCCATAAGTTTCCTTCACTATCTACATCAGCAGCATAGCCACCACCAAATGAAACCCCTCCGTTTTGGGCAACAGCACCTAGGTCTACTACGATGTCTGTTCCGATACGTAGTAAATGTTTGTCACTACTTCTTATTGCATATAAAAAGTTATCTACAGGATTGTATCCTCCTGCATTGTATGCTGTATGCGTATGAAGAGGGTCTGAGTATGTCCCTGTGATCGGGTCGTATGATCGTAATGCTCCAGAAATTACTTGATAAAATTTACCTTCATTACAATCAAATGATTGCTGGGCATATGTAATATTTGCTAGGAGAATTATCAAAAGAGTAATGATTTTTTTCATAGTATATATTGGTCGTTTGTATCGAAATCAATACAGACGTTTTTTGATAGTTAGAATATATTTTTGACTTAAATTTATTATAGAAGAAAAGTAGTTATCTTACCATGTAGTAATCTGTTTTAAGGTTGAAAATGTCTGAAGCACTTTTACTGTGTGTTTTAATTCTGAAGTAGCTAAGCCAGATCATCAATAGATTGATTGGAATAAGAAAAGAATCTTTTAATGTTATTTTAGAGCCTTCTACTTCAATCCAGCTATCTAGCGGTTCTTCACTAATACAGTTTAATAGATCTTTTAATCCTATATGCTTTTTCAACCTAAGGAAGATTTCAATATCAAATAACCATCGGCTAATAAATCGCTGACTATATACATTTTCAATAATACTTTTCTTGAATACTTTTGCTCCGCACTGGGTATCTTTGATAGGAAGCTGAAGAATAAATCGGATAAAGAAACCAACAAAATTAGATAAGATTTTTCTAATTATATTTCTGTCAATGTTGTTTGATTCTGCTGCTTTTCTAGAACCAAAAACCATGGTTAGCTTTGGGTCGCTATTTAGTTTCTTTACGAGATTGTCCATTTCTTCTAATGATGTAGAAAGATCAGCATCAAGAAAAGCTATGTTTTCGATAATATCTATATCTGCCAAATAATTAGCGCCTGTTTGCACTGCAGTAGCTTTACCTTGATTATGTTCTAGATCAAGAACCGATATCCTTTGTGTGTCAAATTCTTTCAGTTCACATAACATTTTTAAAGTGTCGTCAGAACTGCCATCATTTACAAAACATAGATGATAATTTGAATTTTTACTTAAGAAATCGCAAAACTTTTTCTGATCCAGTCTATTATATTCATTATAGCATGGGATGATAATTCCGGTAGTTTTCGTCATTTTTTTTTAGATTTTGGGGACATACTTCCGGGGTAGTAGAAGTATTAATTTTCTTCAATGGTCTTTTAATTTTTTTAGACCTTTACTCTTTTTAAAATATGTTAAATGTTCTTCTGGGGATTTTTGAAGACTATTTTACATTTTGACGAATTTACTTTAATCTCGAATTGATCCTAAACACTAGTTATCAACTCATTGTAAAAGTAATATGTGTTTTTGAAATTTATTTGCGGTAAAACCACAAAATATTTACGCAAACACCAAAAACAGTGTATTTCATCGATTAATCGTTATTTTTCATTGAAATTTTAACATTTTTCATATATAAAAAGAAGGTTAAATACTACAAATGTTAAAGAAAAAGATGATTTTTTGATAATTTTAGTGTTAAAAAAAGGGGGTTTTTCCCCTGTTTCAATTCATGATTTTATAAAATTATGTTAATGTCGACTCATTTTTTATTAAATAAATGTTGGATAGAGGTATTATTTTTATAAAACTTATTAAGTTTTTGACTGCTGTTTTTTTAGTTATTCTTACTTTAACGATGTTAATCAACTATTACACAAAATAATGCACATAAAGTCATTTTTTATTAGCCTTTTATTTTTGTTCTCATCTTCATTTTTATTTGCACAGGATATGCAAGAAGGGTTCGATTATTTAGAAACCGGGAAATATGATAAGGCAAAGTCTTTTTTTGATACGATTCTAAAACAATATCCTGATAACAAAACGGCACGTCTGTGTTATGGAAGATCGGTGGGATTGCTTGGAGATTCACAAGAATCAGTATCAATTTTTACGGCGCTAAAAAAAGAATATCCAAATGATTTTGAAATTAAACTAAATTATGCCGAGTCACTACTCTGGAATAAGCAATTTACCGAAGCCGAAACGTTTTATGAAAAATTGATTGAAGAAGATAGCACAAGCTTTCCTGCAGTACTGGGATATGCAAATACACTTTCTAATCTCAAAAAATATGAGAATGCACTGAAGTTAGTTAACAATGCATTACAACTACAAAAAGGAAACCCCAATGCTCTATTATCTCGCAAATATATTCGTTTGGGGTATGCCAATACCATAGCACAAGACAAAAAATATAATGAAGCAATTGAACTATTAGATCAAAACCTGATTGATTTTCCTAATGATAAGGATACTCAACTAAATAAGGCGAATCTGTATCTAATGACAGATGATCTTGATAATGCAGAAAAGACATATACCGCTTTGGCAGTACACTCTAAGGATAGTATTGTATCGTTAAATGGCTTGGCTTTGGTAGCTCATAAAAGACATAAAGAGAAAAAAGCATTAACTATTGCTGATATGGCAATGCACAAAGTAGAAAGATTTAAAGAAGATAAAGAGCTCTATCTATCTACACGAGAACGATATATACAAGCATTGTTATGGAACAGGAAATTTACTGCAGGAAAAGAAAATATAGGTCAACTACAGCAATTATATCCAGATCATCCAAGGGTACTGGCTTTACAGGCTACTTATGGTATGTATACCAGTAATTTTAAAACCAGTCTTCAAAAATACAATGCGATTTTAGGCAAAGATCAAGGGTCTTTTGATGGTAATTTAGGAATAGCAAATGCATATAGAGCAGTAGGAGAGGATATGAAATCCTATGCATATGCTTTTAAAACGTTAACATATTACCCAAAGCAACAGGATGCCGAGAAACTAATAAAGACGTTAAAAAAATCACATACGCCTTTTATAGAAGAAAAAACAGCATTCACTTTTGATAATGGAGATAATGAAGCAGTAAATATTACGGTAAAGACCGAGATTCCATTATCTGCCAAATTCAAATCAGAGATTCAATATGATTATAGGACTACCAAAAATACGGTAACCAAAAATGAAGCTAGCTCTCATGATTTTTGGTTAGGGGGAGTGTATAAGTATAATGGTAGAGTTTCTTTACAATCCAAAATAGGGATTACTAATGCCAATGGATTTACAACCGAATATACAGAATTGGTTGCCGAGGCGATATTAAAAACAAAGCCTTTTAGGCTTCAAAACTTAGATGTTGGATATAAAAGAGAGCTACAAAACTTTAATGCAGATTTATTGAACCGAGAGATTGTAATGAATAATTATTTTTTGAATTATAATCTTGGTACCAATTTTAATTTGGGATGGTATACCCAGTATATTTACACTTCTCAAACCGATGATAATAGCAGAAATCTACTTTTTACATCTTTGTATTATACAGTACTACAAAGACCGATCTTAAAAGTGGGTGTTAATTATCAATATCTTTCTTTTAAGGATCAGGTACCTACCATCTATTTTAGTCCTGCACGATTTAATTTGGGAGAGTTATTTGCAGAAGTGGTTAGCGATCCGCAGAAAAAATGGTTTTATAATGCAAGTGCAGCTTTGGGTCGACAATTTGTAGAAGATGACCCGAGTTCATCTACGTTTAGAGCAGAAGGAAAATTTGGATACCGTTTTTCAGAACGTTTTAAAGCAGATGTTTATGGTAAGTATAGCAATATTGCTTCGGCTACAGCAGCAGGTTTTGAGTATGTAGAATTTGGTTTTAGGCTAAAATGGTATTTCTTACGTAAACCGATTTTTGATAAAAAGATTATGCAATTACAGACCAATGTGTCAAATTAATAAGAAAGGTTTTTTTATAATGTAAAAAACTATACCTTATAGTGCAGGGTTGTAATCCGTGCCAATAAAACTTCAAAATAGATTCAAAACAACAACCTATATTTATGTCTTAAGCATCTAATTTTTTCAACTTTTGCAAAAGCAAAAGTTGAAAAAACCAGCTACATCACTGTAACTGGTTCTTTACTTTTATTTCTTACTCGTACCCCTCACTCATCATCGCCACTAGCCAGGAGGCATAGCGGGAGCGATTAATGACACGCTAGGAGCAGCGGGGATGCCAAGCCATCTGCAGAAGTTTTAAATCGTATTTGTCAAGCACTAGAAGTATCTCCAGATTATTTAATCAATGGAACTCTTGAAGATAAAGCAAACTTGAATATTACGGATGAAAAGCTACTACTACAGTTCAAAAAGATTGAGAAAATGCCAGATGATAAGAAGAAGCTTTTAATGGAGTTTCTTGATGGTTTTATTTTTAAAACAACGGTACAAGATTTAGCTTCATAACTGCATAAAAAAAT
This sequence comes from Aquimarina sp. MAR_2010_214, assembly GCF_002846555.1. Taxonomy (NCBI): domain Bacteria; kingdom Pseudomonadati; phylum Bacteroidota; class Flavobacteriia; order Flavobacteriales; family Flavobacteriaceae; genus Aquimarina; species Aquimarina sp. MAR_2010_214. Next base: position 5,793,221 of record NZ_PJMS01000001.1, on the reverse strand, counting down.
CCACAACATTTTACTGCTGTGGATTTTATATCATTCATTTATTACTCGTACCCCTACTCATCATCGCCACTAGCCAAGAGGCATAGCGGTAGCGATCAATTACACGCTAGGAGCAGCCAGGGAATACATTAATAAACAACACATCAAAATCAGATACTATTACGACCACGGTAAAAATCGTCTTTGGAGTACTTCTTTTAGTTCGTATCCTAAAAACAAGTGTAGATTTGTACTATACTTTGGAAGGTCGAAAAATGGATAAATGTAAATAGTTATGATGTTAGCGTTATTTTCAAAGTGCCAGATAAATAACAACTATCCACTCAAAACATACACCATTATTAGGCATAAAACCGCAAAGGATGTCCTATTTGATCCCTATGTCATAAAACTAGGCATAAAGAATAGTAGGACGTAACCATAATCTAGTATGCTTAAAACAAAAAGACTGCCTAAATGCTAGACAGCCTATTTGTTTTAATCACCCCACTTATGAGACGTTAGTCAGAATTTGGAGGGTTTTAATCTATTGTTAATAAGTCTTAGAATACCCCTAAGTTATCTGTTTTTTTTCTACATATGTTCCAAAAACAAAATCTCCAATTCTTTTTTTAAATAGAATCACTAATATTGCTTCAATAGGCCAAATCAATAATGTTATATTTCTTAATACTTTATTAACCATTATAAATCTTGAATTTGGGTTATTGCATTTGAGTTTTATCCCCAAAATATTTTTCCCTATTGAACCATCCTTGTTTACAATATCCTTAAAAAACCAAACTACGAGTATAATATAAAAAATAATATTGTCCAATTCTTTCGTAATAGGCAAAAATCCTATAAGTACGGCTATTAAACCAATAATAAAAAGATCTATCATAAATGCTAGTCCTCTACTTAAATAATAATTTTCCATAATTTTAATTACATTTTTGTCTATGATCTATTATGAACTAAAATACCGTTTGCAAAAAAATTATGATTATCTTTTACTCTAGATATATTATATATTTTTTGCTTTTTATAAATCTGTTTAATTTTAATAATCTTTACTTCTATCATTTTGTTATCCTTACTTAGTTTATAAGAAATATCTCCTTCTTCTAACTTTTCTACAATTACATTATGTCCATCAATAGCTTTTTCACTATTGTAAGAACTCCAACCTTTATTCTTTATATAATAAGGATGAGTTACAGTATTTATATTTTTCGTTCCATCTTCAAACTCTATTTCAACAAATACACTATCTGTTGATGTTTGAGTTAGTAAAACTTCTTTATTTTCTATTTTATATGCTTTTTCGTTATAAGTTTTTAGAGGTCAGTATATAAATACTTAACTTGGAGATCAATAAATATATAGTTTTATGAATGTTTTTAAGGGTCAAAATCTTCTAGAGTTCTCTGATCGGTTCAAAACCGATGAAGATTGCAAGGAATACCTAGCTTCAATGAAGTCAGAAATGGATTATAAGTGTTTGAGATGTAATCATACAGCTTGCCAAGTTCGTAAGGATTTTTCGAGGCAATGTAACATATGTGGTCACATCGAATCGGCTACTGCTAATACACTTTTCCATAAGGTAAAGTTTGGAGTAAGAAAAGCATTTTTTATTTGCTTTGAGATGTCCACGACCACTAAAAGTTTATCTGCAAGCTATATGGGTGTGCGCTATGGCGTAACAGAAAAGACAGCCAGACTTTTTATGTTGAAAGTTAGGGAGGCTATGGGTTCAGGTGGGAATAATCCAATGGATGGTGATGTTCACGTTGACGAATTTGTTTTGGGTGGTAGAGATCAAGGCAAAACAGGCAGAAGCTATGACGGTAAGAAAAAGAAGGCTGTAACAGCGGTTCAGCTTACAGAAGACGGTAAAGTTAAGAGGATGTACGCTATGAAAATAAATGATTTTTCAGCGCAATCACTACAATACATATTTGTTAATCATATTAGCCGAGAGGCTAATGTCACAACTGACCAATGGAGAGGATATAGACCTATTTCAAAGGCATACAATATAACTCAACTACCCAGTAATAGGGGATTGAATTTTAAAGCACTTCATACGATGATACACCAAGTTAAATCTTGGATTAGGACAACCTATTCTTGGGTAAGTGATGAGAATCTCAATAGATATTTTAATGAGTTTTGTTTTAGGATAAACAGATCTCAAAGTAAAGCTACGATCTTCAATAACTTAATAACAAAAATGGTACAAGGAGATAAAATATATCACAAAGAATTAATAAGTAACTAACTACTGACCTCTATAAGTTTTTATTAAATCTTTAGGTTTAATATTTTCTATCTTCTTGGTTTGCCCATTTGCTAACATTATTTTTGTACCTTCTGTAAAGCAAACAGGGACATATGTAGTTCTTTTATTTTTGTTAGAACTTTCTCCTGTGTGATAATTTACTTCAAATCCTATTCTTACCCAAGTATTAATTGTCGCTCCCAAAAGAGTAAACTCTCCATTATTCTCTTTTTTTGAATTTGAATTTTTATCTTTTTCAAAACTTAAATCAAATGGACCAGGAAACGCTCCAGGTGTACTTCCTCCCCTTTGAGTACTTACTGTTATTTCTTCATCTTCATTAAATACTATTTGGCCATTTTCTGTAATGGTTTCTACTCCAGTTCCAAACATAAACCCATATTTAGTTTCTGTTTCTTTTTTCCCTTCTAGTTTAGTTCCTTTTTCTATTTTAATATTATCTGTATTTTTTAGAGATCCTGTAAGTTTATTAGGATCAGAATAAATCAACTTTGTTTCCTTCGAATATGAAATAATGGGAGATTCAATATTGAATCCTGAAGTTTGACTAAATTCTGCACCTGTTAATGAGCTAATTTCTGTATTTGAAGTTCCCCAATCTTTCATTCCAGAAATAGGAACACCTAATACTTCAGCATCTAAACCAACTGTTTTACCCCATCCTAAAGTAAATTTAAACTCAAGTCCTTGTTTAGCTACAGGTTCACTGTTGATTTTATCTGGCACGTTGATAGATGCTCCTTCTAACCCTTCTAATTCAACTTTCCAAACAGGGTTATTATGAGCAAACTGATAATTGGATATCGTAAAATATTCTTCTGAAACCGGATCAATACCAAAAAATCTTCCTGTAGATGGATCTCCATTTCTATATCTAAATGACACCCAATTTATTTCTAAATCCTCTTGGCGTTCTTTACCTAAATAATCATATTGATGATCACTACCTCTAATTAGATCGTTATATCCTTTATGTTCGAGTCCAAAAGGATAGTAGTTCTTCTCTTGCACAATCTCACTTTGAGAGATTGTACCATTCTTATCCGCATCTTTGTATGATAATCTGATATTGCCTAAATGGTCTTTGTATTGATATACATACTTATACCCATCTGCTTCTTTCTCTACATAGCCTTCGGACGTGTTAAAGAACTCTAGTGTACCATTCTTATAGATATAATTACCTGTATAATCAGTTACGCAAAAAATTAAACGGTATACCCTTTTTTCATGCGGTTACCCTGCTATTAAGCAAAAAATAAGAACGTTCTGTCTATCATCTATCTGTCTGCTATGCTAAAGTAATAATTTAGAGTGTACCTACATTACAGCATTCTGTATTTGTTACTACTATTGCCAGCCGCATGATCAAAGCTATGTTACATAATCCTTATTATACCCGCACTTCCTCACGTCAGGGTCTATAACAGGGTTTATATAAAATAGCCACACACAGGCTGCTATCATTGAAGATTTTGACTTCTAACAAGCTATTTTTAGGAGAGATATTATAGTATTATACACATATAATCGTGTCGTAGACCTGATTTCAAGCGTTGTGGGGTCATTCAGTCGCCATTAAGGCTAGTATTTTAATAAAAAGCGGAAGACCTACCACATCAGCCACCGCATTCCTCTTTTTACTAAAATAGTTTTCCGCAACAGTAAGAACGATGATTATTGAAGCTGAAGAGGGCAACGGCTGTAGTTGTTGTGCTTCAGCTTCAATAATTATCATAGTCATCTGGCGATTGAAGATGCCTGCGTGGCGAACGCAGAACAAAGGCGTAGCCGAAGCGTAGTGGAGCAACCGACGCACAAAAAGGAACGTAGTGGTTTTGTGTGCCAGACGATTTTTATGTGTTCTTCTTTATCAGATATAAATTTCAACATAAAAATTGGCTAGGTTGCGACTAAGCGGCGTAGCCCATGTAGTAGCGGTTTTGCTTAATTCAACATACGCCGTTAGGCAACCTTATTGTTTTTAAGCAAAAAAGTAGCTACGAGTGATAGAGGAACAGAGCAAGGCTATTTGTTTGTAGTGGAGACTACCGACCGAAGGTGAGGAAGTTGGAGCGGTATGGAACAAGTGTTTTTTCTGCACTTGTGGAATAACAAAAAATAGCTTGCGGCGTGACGAAGGAACACCTTATTGCAGCTTATGGGCAAAGCCTTTTTCTGGCTAAGCCCATAATAATATTTCGACTGGAAGGAGTCACCTGGCTATTTATCTATGACAACAAAAAACCCGAACGTATCGGTTCGAGCCTGTTAATGATCTGTATGTATTTTTTTAGCTTTTTAATTTTTTTGTAGCTATTAAAATTTATTAAAAGCTTTTAAAGTCTGAGTGCGCTTTATCTTTTTAGCTTTTTAGTTATTTGATTATTTTTTGTAGCCGATTTTGATTTTAGGTCTAGGGTTTTCTTTTTTCTCTTGTAGTTCATCAAGATAGTCAAAGACCAGTTCTATATTTTTACTATGGTTTAGTAACTTCTTTTTGATTTCTTCGATTTCTAGTTTTACACTTAGATTATCGGTTAGCATTTCTCTCATTTTAGAGTATGCCCTCATTATTTGGATATTTACCATAATTGCGCGATCACTATGTAAAACTCCTGATAACATTGCAACTCCTTGTTCTGTAAAAACTTTTGGCATTTTACGAGTTCCACCCCAGTTTGAGGTGCCAAACTGGCTCTTCAAGTTTTCGTATTCTTCTTTGGTTAATTCAAACATAAAATCTTCTGGAAAACGTTTTATATTCCTACCTACAGCTTTATTTAAATTACCTGTCGTTACATCGTAAAGCTCTGATAAATCTCTATCTAACATTACTTTTTGATCTCTGATGATATAAATTTTACTAATTACGGCTTCTTCTGTTATTGTTATTTCCTTACTCATTTTGTGTGCTTATTTCGTTGGCAAAATTACTATTTTTAAAACTTGATATTCCAAATTGGAATATCAAGTTTATTCTTTTTTTTATAACAACTTTGATGCTTCTTTACTTTGTTGTGTTATTACTTCACGCTCTTCTGCTAGGTGACTTGCTATTAATATTTTAGATATCCAGTAGACTGCATCTTTAAATCCTCTATTGTGTTCATAGTTATCGTCTAGCTGACTTAATAAATAGAGATTTTCTAGTAGGGAGTTTTTCATATATAAGAACTCATCAGGTCGCGTTATTGGGATTTTGATACAGTTTTGTTTTGGTTTCATAAGTGTATATTTAAAGATTAGTAATTAATGTAATGGGTGGAACTGGTTGATAGCTTCGTGTAAGCTTTCCAGATTATCTTGTTTGTAGGATTCTGTAGAACTAATATGTCTATGACCTGCCATTTGCTGTACTTTTCTGATATTATACTGCCCTAACCAGTTGACAATAACACTTGCTCTGATATGAGTATTGTTAGTGACTTTTT